>CACXCN010000032.1 GCA_902766095.1 uncultured Selenomonas sp.
CGCTTGAACGAAAGTACTTTCCGCGGGATTGCTTGATAGGGAAAAATTTGATTTCTTAACGCCAAAGCACGACGCTCCATTCCGGAATCATGCCTGCCGCTGCTTTATGCACTGACGGGTATTTCGTCACAGCACCTTTTTGCCCCCTGCCACTTGTTCAATATAAAGTATTTTTTGCCAGGCAGTGCACTATAAAACACATAAAAATGCCTGTGCCAGCCGCTTCGGCTACCGTAAACCAGGCGTCAATGCTAGGTTTTCGCCTTCTAGAACAAAAGTTTACAACTTTACAAAAAAATGCTTGACTATGCGTCTTCCGTGTGATATATTGTACATAGCTCAAGAGCAATAATACCGATGACAAAGGCGTCAGTGGAACATCGAAGTGGATTTTGATGTTTCGCTGGCGCTTTTTATTCATCAAATTTCCTTCATTATTTCACTGAAGAACCAACGATTTTGATGAGGAGGAACACACCATGAAACTCAAGGACACTGGACTCACCGCTGCTGACATCAAAGCAAAAGTCAAGAAGTATATGATCGAGACCTATGAGCGTTTCGATTTCGTAGCCGAAACGGCTAAAGACCAGTACATGTACGATGAGAAGGGCACCCCGTACCTCGACTTCTACGCTGGCATCGCTGTCAACAGCGCCGGCAACTGCAACGAGAAAGTCGTCGCCGCTGTCCAGGATCAGTGTGCTGACATCATGCAGACGTTCAACTACCCGTACACGATTCCTCAGGCTCTGCTCGCCGAGAAGATCTGCACGACCATCGGCATGGACAAGATATTCTTCCAGAGCACTGGTACCGAGGCCAACGAGGCCATGATCAAGATGGCTCGTAAATACGGCATCGAGCATTTCGGCCCGAACAGATACCACATCGTCACTGCAAAGAACGGCTTCCACGGCCGCACGTTCGGCGCTATGTCCGCTACGGGCCAGCCGGGCAATGCCTGCCAGGTCGGCTTCGGTCCTATGACCTACGGCTTCTCCTATGCCCCTTACAATGATCTCGAGGCTTTCAAGGATGCCTGCAACGAGAACACCATCGCCATCATGATCGAGCCGGTACAGGGCGAGGGCGGTGTCCATCCGGCCACTCAGGAATTCATGACCGGCCTCCGGAAGTTCTGCGATGAGAACGATATGCTGCTCCTGATCGATGAGGTCCAGACCGGCTGGTGCCGCACGGGCAAGGTCATGAGCTACATGAACTACGGCATCAAGCCGGATATCGTCTCGATGGCCAAGGCTCTCGGCGGCGGCATGCCGATCGGCGCGATCTGCGCCCGCGAGGAAGTCGCGAAAGCCTTCACGATGGGCTCCCACGGCACGACGTTCGGCGGCCATCCGGTCTCCTGCGCTGCGGCTCTCGCCGAGGTCAACGAGCTGCTCGACCGCGATCTGGCCGGCAATGCAGCCAAGGTCGGCGAATACCTCAAGAAGAAGCTCGCTGAGCTCCCGCACGTCAAAGAAGTCCGCGGCCAGGGCCTGCTCGTCGGCTGCGAGTTCGATGATACGATTTCCAGTGTCGATGTGAAACATGGCTGCTTCGACCGCAAGCTCCTCATCACGGCCATCGGCAAGCACATCATCCGCCTCATACCGCCGCTCATCATCACCGAGGCGGACTGCGACAAGGCTGTAGCCATCATCAAGGATACCGTAGAAAGCCTCAGCAAGTAATCCCTTGTTGCTTGACTGCTGGTCCTATCAATCACTCCTTGCAATCACATAAGACTGTAAATCAGCAATGAAGCTGTTGCGGAAGCATCGTCAGGTGCTTCCGCAATGGCTTTTTTTATCCTCTGGTATACAGAATACACCAGCCGGAAAGAGAGATGAACATCATGGAACCCGAAAAAAAGAAAGTAATCATAACCGTGGGCTGTGAATACGGTTGCGGCGGTCCCGCACTGGCACAAAAAATCGCCGATGACTTCGGCATCCCCTGCTACGACCGCAGCCTCATAGATGACATAATCGAAGAAGCTGGTTTCTCGAAAGACTTGCTCGATAAAGCCGAAAAAGCGAAAGAGATCCGCGGCCGCGATCCTGACGTCAACCCCGTAAAGCTCGGCGCCATCAAATACCACAATCTGACGGACCGCGTCGTCTTCCTGCAGCGCGAGACGGTAAAGCGCCTCGCGGCCCGCGGCTCGTGCGTATTCGTCGGACGCTGCGCCGACCATATCCTGCGCCATCGCGAGAACTGCCTGAACGTATTCATATACGCCCCCAGTGATGTCCGACTCGAGAATGTGATGACGGAGCATAAGCTCAGCAAGAACGACGCCAAGCTCCTCATAAAGAAAAGCGATGAGGACCTGCACGCCCGCTACAAGCAGGTCACTGGCACCTATCGCGGCGACCGCCACAACCGCCATCTGCTCATCGATTCGTCCATGTTCGGCGTCGAGCGGACGGCCGAAATCATAGAGGCCATCGCCAAGGAAAAGTTCGGCATCACCGGTGCCGCCGACATCGCTAAGACGACGGCCCCCAAGGCCGATACTCCGGACTCGCAGGCACCGTCCGCCACCGCTGCAGATGATGCAGCTGCTGCCACCACGGATCCTATCACGAAACCACCGGTTCTCTCTATTGATATGGGAGCGTGAACATCATGGAACAGAAATCATCGAACTTCGAACGTGTGCTCGGTGCCTGGGATATCCTGGTCATCGCCTTTGGCGCGATGATCGGCTGGGGCTGGGTCGTCTCTACCGGTACGTGGATCGAGCAGGGCGGCGTCCTCGGCGCGGCACTGGGCTTCGTCATCGGCGGCATCATGATATTCTTCATCGGCCTCACCTATGCCGAGCTCACGAGCGCGATGCCGCAATGCGGCGGCGAGCATGTATTCAGCCATCGTGCCATGGGACCGATCGGCTCGTTCATCTGCACCTGGGCCATCGTGCTCGGCTATGCCGGCGTCGTCTGCTTCGAGGCCTGCGCCCTGCCGACGATCATCGCCTACATCTTCCCTGACTTCCTGCAGGGCTACCTCTACAATGTAGCCGGATTCTCCATCTATGCCTCCTGGCTCGCGGTAGCCATCATCATGAGCATCCTCATGACCTACGTCAATATCCGCGGCGTCAAGGCTGCAGCCAAGCTGCAGACATTGCTGACGGCCATCATCGGCGCCGCTGGTGTCCTGCTCATCGTCGTCTCCGCCATCAATGGCGATACGTCCACTCTCGCGCCGCAGGCTTTCGTCGGTGACGACACCTCTGCGACCGTCAAGGCCGTCCTCTCCGTCGCCGTCATGACGCCGTTCTACTTCATCGGCTTCGATGTCATCCCGCAGGCCGCGGAGGAGATCAATGTCCCGCTCAAGCGCATCGGCAAGATCCTCATTCTCTCTGTCATCTGTGCGGTGCTGTTCTACGCGCTTGTAATCATCGCCGTCGGACTAGTATTATCAAATTCGGAGATTATCGCGGCCGAGGGCGGCAATGGACTCGTCTCGGCTGATGCCATGGCCAAGGCCCTCAACTCCGCCGTCATGACGAAAGTCATCATCGTCGGCGGCATGTGCGGCATCATAACGAGCTGGAACTCGTTCCTCATGGGCGGCAGCCGCGCCCTGTACTCCATGGCTGAATCGTACATGGTTCCCCGCTTCTTCGCGAAGCTTCATCCGAAATACAAGACGCCGGTCAACGCGCTCTATCTCATCGGTGCACTCTCGATCATCGCCCCGTTCGCCGGCCGCAAGATGCTCGTCTGGGTCTGCGATGCCGGCAACTTCGGCTGCGTGCTGGCCTACCTCATGGTCGCGGTGTCCTTCATCATCCTGCGCAAGAAAGAGCCTGACATGCCGCGTCCGTTCAAGGTCAGCAATTACAAGCTTGTCGGCGGCATCGCCGTCATCATGTCGGCCTTCATGCTCGCGCTCTATATCATCCCGGGCTCGGGCTCGACGCTGGCCTGGCAGGAATGGGCCATGGCCGGCGGCTGGGCCGTACTCGGCGTCATATTCGGCGTCGCCTGCAAGCGCAAGTACAAGGAGCGCTTCGGCCTGCTCGTCGACATCATTTCCGACGAGGACGCCGTGGCCCTGCAGTCTACCGACGAAGAAATCTCTGTGGCGCTTGACCGTGCCATCGACAATGCAATTGACAAGATACTGGTTGAGCGCCAGCTCACGACTGCCTAAGCAGTATTCCTCATCTCTCCAGCAGAAAGGATCGATATCATGAATGAATTCAGTTTTTCCATCCCGCAGGATATCCTGGTCGGCCGCGGCACGGCTGAGAAGCTCGGCGATGCTGCCAAGAAACTCGGCGGCACACATGCCTTCATCATTTCCGGGCCGCACCTCACCAAGATGGGCCATGTGAAGCATTGCGCTGACCTGCTGGCCGCCAAGGGTATCCCGTCGGACGCCTTCAGCGAGACGGAGGGCAATCCCTCCGTCGAAACCGTCGACAAGGCAGCCAAAGCCTTCAAAGAGAGCGGGGCTGACTTCATCGTGGCTTTCGGCGGTGGCTCGCCGATGGACGTGGCCAAGGCCGTAGCCGTCGTCGCGAAATACGGCAGCAATGTCACGGACTACGAGGGGGCTGACAAAGTCCCCGGCGACATCATCCCGCTCATCGCCATCCCGACGACGGCCGGCACGGGCTCCGAGGTAACGGCATTCTCCGTCATCACGGATCATGCGCGCAACTACAAGCTGACCGTGTTCAGCTACAAGCTCATTCCGAAATACGCCATCCTCGATCCGGACTTCCTGACGACTGCTCCGGCCAGCGTCGCAGCAGCCTGCGGCATTGATGCCATGGTCCATGCCATCGAGTCCTACATCTCGCGCGCCGCATCGCCTTTCTCGGACGCTATGGCCGAGAAAGCGCTCGAGCTCATCGGCGCCAATATCCGCCGCTACGTCGCCAACCGCGCCGATGTCGAGGCCGCTCAGGCCATGCTGACGGGCTCGCTGTTCGCCGGTATCGCGTTCTCCTGGGCCCGCCTCGGCGACGTCCATGCCATGAGCCATCCGGTCAGCGCCTATTTCAATGTACCGCACGGCGTCGCCAATGCCATACTGCTGCCGACGATCATGGACTTCAACGCGCTGGCTGACAACGGCAAATACCGGAAGATCTACGACTACATAGCGCTCACCAAATCCACCGCTGACTTCGAGCCGCTCGACCTCGTCTCGACGCTGCGCGAGCTGAACGCCAGCTTCGGCATCCCGGCCTGCCTCGGCGACGCCGGCGTGACCTCTGACAAGTTCGATGCCATGGCCGACGATGCCATGAAGAGCGGCAACATCGCTGTCAACCCGCGCGCCACGAAGAAGAGCGATGTCCTCGCTCTCTATGCCAAGGCGCTCTGACCCAAAGGTTTTAAGCAGTTCACAGTCCTGAACCAGCTGTGACTGCCTGTATAAACACATATCTATCCTATGAAAAAGCTGCCGTGCAGCAGGACGCCATTCCTGCTGCACGGCAGCTTGCTTTATTCACCACTATAGAGGTTCCGCACTCAGTGCAGATAATTGATCGGATTGACTGCCTGACCGTTCACGCGCACCTCATAGTGCACATGCGGACCGGTCGAGAAGCCCGTGCTGCCCATATAGGCGATAATCTGGCCGCGGCGCACATACTGCCCCGGCGTCACGACGACACGCGATGCATGACCGTAGCGCGTCATGATGCCATTGCCGTGGTCGATATCGACCATGTTGCCATAGCCGCCCGAGTTCCACCCCGCCACCGTGACCGTACCATTCGCCGTAGCCACGATCGGTGTGCCCATATCGTTCGCGATATCCATGCCGGGATGGAAATCAGACCCGCCCCAGCGCAGACCGAACGGCGACGTCACCGTACCGCTGGCCGGCCATATGGACGGCATCGTGCTGCCAGCCATGCTCGTGCCGAACGGCGTCGGCAGGCCGGCATTGGCCTGCTCCTGCTGCTCCTGTATCTGCTGGCGCAGGTCATCGAGCGAGGCCCGACGCTGGGCCAGCTGCTTCTCGACGCTGTCGAGCGCCGCCGTCACGCCATCCACATCCGGATTCACATAGCTCGGGTAGGGGCCGCCCTGACCGTCATGCTCTCCATCCGAACTGCCATTGCTGCCATCGCCGGCATCGCCATTTCCGTCACCCGAGGCCGGCTGCGCGCCCGTCAGCTGCCTCAGTTCCGTCTCGACCTGGCTCAGCTCATCAATCTGAGCCTGCAGGGCTGACGCCTTCTTCGACAGCTGCAGCAGCTGTTCCTGCTGGATATTGTTCACCTGGCGCAGCTGGCCCATCTCCTCGGCACCACTATGGGCAGCCAGCGTCGAATACACCGCGTAGCTGGCCGCACCGACGAACAGCATCGCTCCCACAGCCAGCGAGGCTGCACCGTATTTCAGCACGCGGGCTGACAGGTGTATGCTCTTGACCGTTCCATCCCCATCCGGTATGAACTTGATCGTATACTTGCGACTCTCGGACTGTTTTTTTTCTTCCGTAGCCAAAAAATACCCTCCAAACACGAAAAACATGGCCCGTCCTGGCACTACATGCCTCCAGCAGCCATTACCCTCAACTAGCATTGAAGCAATACAGCTTTTTACAAAAGAAAATTATAGCACATATTTCTGAATGTTGACAGGAATATCTATTAAAAAAACAGGGAACGACGGACTGTCATTCCCTGCTTTCGTCAAACCTCTGGAAAACGAAGTTAATCTGTCATTGCTTTATACATAGCCCAGGCATTGAAGTACGGCAGGATATCCTTGTCGATGAGGATACCGTTGGAGCGTGGCACATAGATGATGTCGCCGTCCTGCACCTGTACATTCTGCGTCAGATCATGTTTCTTGGCATAGGCCTTCATATTGAGCTGGCGGTAGTACATCGTATCTCCGATGACGCGGATGATCTGGATGCGCGTGCTACGGGCCCGTCTCGTCCAGCCGCCAGCAGATGACAACGCAGCAAAGGCGTTCTGATTGTCGATGCTGACCTCATGCACGCCAGGGCTATTGACCTCGCCCATGACATAGATGCGGCGCGGACCATAGCCGCTGATCATGACCGACATATCCGGTATCTTGATATAGCGGCCGAGCGAATCCATCAGGATTTCCTTCGTCTCATCGAGCGTCTTGCCCTCGAGCTTCACGGAGCCCACATAGGGGAGCTGCACATAGCCATCGACGCCCACCGTGATCGAGTTCACACCGATACCATTCGGGAAACCTATGACGAGCAGACTCAGTTTATCGTACTTCGCCAAGCGATATTTCGCCATATCGGTCACGTGGCGCAGACTGGCCGTCTCGAACACGCTGTCCGACTGGATATAGGCCCCAGCCGGTGCTTCGCCACTCTTGACTTCTTCCTTTGTCGCTTTGCGCGGCGTCAGATCTACTGATTTCGGCTGATAGTACACGACTTTCTGTCCCTCTGTCGCCTGTACCTCAGTCTTAGCTGCAGCCGCCTGTACCGGAGACACCGCCAGCAGCATCGTCCCCAGCAGCGCTGCTCCATAGGCAAATATTTTTTTCATTCTTACTCCCCTCATCCTCACACCTGACAAGCATGACGTTCATCATCCACTCGTCCGGCATGATGCGTCACCCACACCGCAGATTCTTCTTCAGCTTTACCCATTAATTATAATGTAACGGTCCGGTTCCGTCAACCATTTCACCGGCCTCATGCACGTATAAAACCGCTCCGATACCGTCCCTCGAACCGCCTCAGAACAGCCCCAGCATCTTCTCCACGAATATCCAGCCGAATATCGTAAAGCCTGAAAAAGCGCTGGAGTACACGACGCAGTTGCCCGCGAGATCGGCATCGCTGCCCATCTGTTGCGCCATGGCGAATCCCGCGACTGCACAGGGCGTAGAGAATACCGCGGTCAGCGTCACGAGCTCGATGCCACGGAAGCCCAGTGCGATTGCCACCGGTATGATGATGCCCGGCATGATGATGAGTCGTCCGGTCACGCAGCCGATGAGCTGGCGCAGATGCTGATGATACGATCCGCCCTTGATCGAGGCTCCGAGTATGATGAGTGCTACCGGCGTAGTCGCAGCTGCTACCTGGCCAATCGGCTTCAGTATGGCCTGCGGCAGATGCTCGATGCCGATGACGCGCAGGATGACCGCCAGTATGGCGCCCATGATCATCGGATTCTTCAGCACGTTCAGCAGGATATGCCCGAGATTGAACTTCCCGCCGCGGAACGTCTCCAGATCGAACACGGCCAGCACGTTATAAAGTGGTACCGTGACCGCTATGATCATCGACGGGATGGCCAGCTGATCATCGCCGAATATATTGCCTACGAGCGGTATGCCCATGAGCACGACATTGCTGCGGAACAGTGCCTGTATCATGGCTCCGCGCCGCCGGTTATCCTTTTCGACTCCGCAGACCACGACGACGGCCAGCACGAACTCCACGAGCACCGTCACGCCGGCGAACAGGAGCATATAGGGACGGAACGACGTCTCGAGATTCGTCGTGTAGATGTTGTAGAACATCATGCAGAAAAAGAAAATCTTGAACACCATGCGGTTCACGTGCTCGGTCTCGAGCTCGGTCAGCAGGTGCATGCGCTTCACTATGACGCCCACACCGATGAGCACGAACAAAGGCACGACCGCCCCGATAGCGACTAAGAAATTATCAAGCATAACCTTTCTCCTTTGCCGACTCTCACCAGCGATGACCAAGCTTCCAGAACTCCGGCGTCAGCATGACGAGTAGCGTGAACAGTTCCAGCCTGCCCAGCAGCATAGAGATGCACAGCATCCCCTTGGCGAAAGCTGACAGGCCGGCATATGTACATGTTGCTCCAGCGATGCCGAAGGCCGGCCCGACGCAGCCGAATGATGATATGCTGATGGATATCGCATCGAACGTACTGATGCCATCGAAGGTCAGCAGCAGCGACCACAGCGCGATGCCGAACATGTACACGAAAAAGAACTGCCCGACGCGCCACAATGTGGCCTGGTCGACTTTGCGTCCGTTCAAGCGCACCTCGACGACGCGGCGCGGACGTATCTTCTGATGTACGACCGCCCAGGCATTCTTGGCCAACAGCATGGCGCGCGAGACCTTGATCCCGGCAGCCGTCGAGCCGGCGCAGCCGCCGATGATCATCAACAACAGCAATATCCCCTTGGCCATGCCCGGCCACTGATCGAAGTCCGCCGAAACGAATCCCGTCGTCGCGAGCGAACCGACCTGGAAGCTCGCATAGCGGAACGCCTGCCCGGGGGGAAGCCCCAGCCTCTGCATCAGGATCAGCGTGATAAGGCACATGGCTACGGACAGTATGCCCAGATAGACGCGGAACTCCGCATCGCGCCACAGCACGCGCGCCCCTTTGTGCAGTGCGCGATAGTACAGGGCGAAATTGCCGCCCGCAACGATCATGAAGAATGTCATCCAGCCCTCGATGAGCGGACTGTCGAAATGCATGGCGCTATCATCATAGATGGAGAAACCGCCCGCGCCGATCGTCGACATGGCATGAGTGACCGCGGCAAAGGTCCCCATGCCGCAAGCCATGTACACGAGTGCTGCCACCAAGGTAAATCCGGCATACAGGCGCAGCAGCGCGATCGTCATATCCCGCAGGTGCGGCAGCACGCGCTCCCGGGTCGGCCCCGACATCTCGGCATCATACATGTGCATCGTACTCGCGCCACTCGGCGGCAGTATGGCTATGAATATGACGATGATGCCGAGACCACCGAACCAGTGTGTCATCATGCGCCAGAACAGCAGGCTCGGCGGCAGGGACTCGATCGACTCCAGCACCGTGGCCCCCGTGCCCGTGAACCCCGATATGCTCTCGAATATCCCGTCCAGCAGCCCCAGACTGCCGCTCAGCACATAGGGCAGCATGCCCAGCCCTGTCACCATCAGCCAGCCCAGCCCTGTGATCGCGATCCCCTCGCGCTGGGTCAGATTCTCCTGCCGCCCGATTGCCGGCTGGCCGAACCGCCGCAACTCCAGGCCGACGAGCAGCGCCAGTCCCAGCGTCAGCAGCAGCGATATGGCGCTATGTCCCGATTCGCCGCCGAACACCGCCATAGCCAGCGGCAGCAGCAATACGAGGCTCTCGACCAGTGCCAGACGCGACAGCACGAATGCCACCATCCTGATATCCACGCTGTCACCTCCTCACGCCATCCGCTACCTGTCAGTATACACCTGTTACCACTTGCGGGCCAGACTGTGCAGGCCCAAATCCACGAGAACGAGGAAAGAAAATATCTCGACGCGCCCGATGACCATCAAGAGACAGCATACCAGCTGCCCCCAGGCTGGCAGCGCCCCCACGCCACCGAGCCCGATCCCATAGAGCGTAGCGACGCTGCCAGTGCTCGTCATGCAGCCCACCGCCAGCGCCAGCGAGCTCATGAGTGTCAGCCCGGTGGCCGACAACAGGATGGAAAACAATATCAGCACGACCACATAGAGGAAGAAGAACGCCAGTATGCGGCCGACGATTTTCACCGGCACCGGCAGTCCATCGATGCGCACGGACACGACCATCCGCGGGTGCAGGGTATGGCGCAGCTCGGCTTTCGTCAGCTTCAGCAGCACCTTCAGCCGCACGATGTGCAGGCCGCCGGCGGCCGAGCCCATACAGCCGCCGATGACCGCCAGCAGCATGAGCAGCAGACGGTCTCCATCGGGCCATACCCAGGCCGGAGCCGAGAAAAAACCGTTGCCAGATGCAAATGATACGGCCTGGAAAAGGCCATAGCGCAGCCCCTCGATCAAGTCCAGCCCCTGCTCCCGCATCAAGCGCACGGCCAGCAGCAGCCCCGCGCCGCCCACGACCGCCAGATACGTCCGCAGCTCATCATCCTGCCAGAGCAGCCGCAGACTGCGCCGCGCGAATGCCTGCCAGCAGAGCAGCATACTCGTCCCCGACAGCAGCATTGTGACGCCAGCCGCCAGCTCCAGCGCCGCATCATGCGGTATCATGAAGGCGTATATGGAGCTGTCGCCCCCCGATGAAATGGCCGTCAGCGCCCCGAGCAGGGCATGCAGCGGATCGAGCCCGGCCATATAGAACAAGATGAAAGCGAACAGTGAGAACGCCATATACACGGCCACGCCCTGTCTTGCCGAGACGCGCAGCCTTTTCCATACGGGGCTGAAATGCATCGTCTGCCGGGCTGTCAGCGTGATGCCGAAACAACCGCTGACCTGCGGCAGGACCGTCACCATGATGATGACGAAATTCATGGCACCGAGCCAGCTCATGAGGCTGTGCCATAGCGCCAGGGAAAACGGCACCCCCGCGTTCTCGCGGGCGAAATCGAGACAGGACAGGCCCGTCGTCGTCAGTGCCGACATGCTCTCGAAAAAGGCAGCCACCGGAGCCAGAATGCCCGCCAGTATATAGGGCAGCATGCTGATGAGGGCGGCGATCGGCCACACCGCCACGATATACCAGGCCCCCTCGCGCACGGTCAGCGTCCGCAGCCGCGAATTTTCCTCGCCATGCCCCTGCATGAGCGCCAGCACGCCACTCCCCGCTGCCAGCAGCAACGGCAGTAGGAAAGCGGTGGTCAGATGCTCCCCACGCCAGAGCGACAACCCCAGCGGCAATGCCAAAGCGGCTGCCAGGGCCAGCAACGAGCGCCCAAGCAGCCACCAAAACAAATTCATACCTTTTGCCTGCATAAGTATAAGCCTACTTCTTTCCGAAGTACTTCATGACTTCCTGCGCAAACTTCGTCTTTATGAACAATATCGCGCTGTCTCCCGGCCGAAGAACCGTATTGCCGTTCGGGATGCGGGCCTCGGTATCACGCACATAGGCGCAGACGAGACATTCGCGCGGCAGCTTCACATCCATGAGCCGCTTGCCGGCGACCGGTGCCCCCGGCTGCACGATGACCTCGACGGCCTCGGCACGCGCACCTTCGAGCAGCGACACCGACACGACGCCGCCGCGGCGGGCGAAAGCCAGCACCTCGCTCGCAGACAGCAGGCGTGCCGACAGAACGACATCGACACCGACCTTCTCCATGAGTTCCACATATTCATTGCGGGCCACGCGCACGACCGTCTTCGTGTGGTTGTTCGAGAGGTGACGGGCAATCAGAGCGATCATCAGATTCAGCTTGTCATCCTCGGTCAGGCAGACAACGACATCGGCATCGGCCACCTCCTCGTCGCGCAGCAGGTCGAGGTCCGTACCGTCGCCCTCGAGCACGACGCCTCGCGTGAGCTTTTCAGCCATGAGCCGGCAGCGCTCCGGATTCTTGTCTATGACCTTCACATTGACGCCCTGACGCTCGAGCATCGGCGCCAGCGCCCGTCCCGCGCGCCCGGCGCCGATGATGATGACGCGGTGCAGCTTGTGCGCATCGCGCTGGACGAAGTTCTGACTGAATTTCTCTATCTCCTCCGGCAGGCCGATGAAGTACGCATTGTCATGCGGCTGGAAGCAATCATCGCCGTGCGGGATGATCATGCGATGATCGCGGAATATCATGCCGGCCAGCACGCCGCGCGGCATATCGATATCCTTCAGGGGCTTGCCCACGAACGGCGAGCGCTTGTGTACCTTCGTCTCGAACAGGCGGATCTTGCCATGGGCGAAGTCCTCGACATCGAGCGCCGCCGGTGTCATGAGGATGCGGTTGATCTCGTGCGCCGTTATGAGCTCGGGGTTCAGCATGAGGTCGATATCGAAGTTCTTCTTCAGATAATCCTTGGCCTCGCTCATGAACTGCATATCGCGGATGCGCGCTACCGTGTGCTGGATGCCGTGCTTCTTCGCCAGGATGCAGGCAACCATATTCACCTCGTCACTGGCCGTCACGGCGATCAGGATATCGGCCCCGCGGACATCGGGATCGTTCATCGTTATCGGACTCGCGCCATTCGCTGCGATCGTCAGCACATCCAGCGTGCTGCGCACGGCAGCCAGCTGGCTCTCGTCATGATCGATGACCACGACATCGAAATTCTCCTGTGACAGCAGCTCGGCAATACTATAGCCGAGCTTGCCTGCCCCGACAACGATGATACGCATATAGATCCCCCTCGACAGCTACGGCGCTGTGGCTCCCCGGGGGACGTTCTGCCTGCCCCGGCGGCCGTGATGCTTTATACATTCTATCACATCGCCCGTTTTTTAGCCACTCAGTCCCGGGGCCCGTCATCCAGCTGATCCTGCCCTGACTTCTTATCCGCCTTCTTATCGTCCTTATCCGACGCCGCCTGCTCGTGGGAGGCCGCCTCCGTCTCGTCATAGCAGCCGCGGTGTCCGTCGACGATGCGCGCGATTTTCGCCAGCACCTCATCCATCGAGCGACGACGCGCCTCCATATCCTCGGTCTTCGTATCCTCCTGCTGCAGCTCTTTGCGGATCTGGTTCAGCTTTCGCTCGGCCCGCAGCTCGCGCAACGCCTTATCGTCGGCTGCTTTCGCCTGCTGCTGCCAGCGCTGGATAGCGGCCAGCTGGGCCAGTATTTTCTGCTCGTGCTCAGCCGCCTCTTTCGTCTGGTCGAAATTGGCCAGAGCCAGCAGCAGCCCCGAGTTCTTCAGGTTCGTATTCAGCCCGGCCACATACTTGTCCACACGGGCCAGATAGTCGCTGAGCCGGTTCAGGCCACTCTGATAATCCTGCAGACCAGCTACGATGCGGTTGATATCGCCGGCCGCATCAGCGGTCATATCGGCAGCTGCGGACTCTGTCTGCTTTTCCTCATCCTTATTCATCCTGTCACTCCTTCTCTCCGGCCAAAGCCTCATCCACATGCTGCACCGCCAGATCGAGCTGATGCTGCAGGCGCTGCTGCTGACGCCCCAGCGAGTGCATCATCAGGCGCTGCCATTCGGCAAAGCCCTGCCGTACGATATCATCACCCTGCCAGGCGCGTCCCCAGGCCGCATAGAAATCATCCGTCCCGAAATACGTCCGGTAGCGTCGCTCGAGCACCTGCGGCATGTCCGTGCCGATCGGCAGCAACGAGCTGACGCTGATGAACTCTTCCGGCGACAAGTCCGGCGATTTCAACAGGCCCTCGACCGCCGTGCGCCGTGACAGCCCCTGCCACTTCCAGCGGGACGGCAGCTCCGCATAGCAGGCAGCCGCCTGTCCGAACTCCCTGGCATCAGCTGCCGCATGACCGCGGCAGTATGTGAGCAGTTGCGTCAGCTCGGCAGCGTGCTGCCGCAGCTGGTCCTCGGCCTCAGCACGATGCGCGGACGTCCGTCGCGGGCCATCGCCATAGGCCCCGACCATATCGGTCAGGAGCTCGGCCGCCTCGGCATACTGCCCGCTCTCCAGCAGACTCTGCACGAGCTCGTCGAGATCGACCTCGGCCGTCTCCTCGCTCAGGCAGTTCATGATATACTCGGCCCACGGCTCGCTCTGTCCATAGGGCGCGGGAGCCCCGAGATCGCGACAGCAGTCGATGAGGCGTACCTCGGCCGCACGCTCGAGCACCTCGCGTACCTCCGGCACGCTGTCATCCGACTCGTATATGAGCAGCAGCCGCTCCGCCCGCGTAGCACCGACATAGAAATATTTGGCAGCCAGCGCGGCATCCTGCCGCATGTCCGTCAGCACGTCCAGCAGCAGCACGGCCGGATACTCGATACCCTTCGAGCGCAGCACATCGGACTGCATGACCACATGCTCCGGCAAGACAGCCGACGTCCCGACTGCGCTCAAGGCCCAGAACCGGCCTTTTTCCTGCTGGCCGCAGCGTCGGCACAAAGCTCTGAGCCGGCCCTGCTGATCTGGTCCTGCCTTTATCCAGATGGGACGCACCCCCGCCTCACGCCACGGATCGGTATGGATCGGCACGAGTTCCTCCTGACGCAGCGATATCAGATGACGCCGCGCGAACTCCTGCACGAGGAAATTCTGGAAATCGACGATACGGCGGCTGGAACGGTGATTCCCAGCCAGATAAAAAGGACGCCGCCGCAAAGTCGCCAGCGTCCCTGAGAGCGCGTTGGCCATGGTGCGCAGCCGCTCCTCCTGGAAATACGTCGGCTGGACCATCTGGCAGCGGTCCGAAGCCATATAGCGGTGCGGCACATAGCGCAGTAGCGACAACAGCGCCGCCAGCTCGATCTGCGTCAAATCCTGGCACTCGTCGAGGAATACCGACTCATAGCCCTCGGGGACACCGTCACCCGCGGCCAGCACGAGCCGGGCCGTCGCATTGTCATCATAGAGGCCCCAGTCCTGCAGGTAGCGCTCGAAGCCGTCCGCCACCTCATACAGCGCCTCGAGCCATGTCCCGGCAGCCTTGCGGGCCAACGGCTTGCCCGCGGCCTCGAGCAGACGCAGGTACTCCTCCGGCTCCACGCGCGGCGGCAGAGCAGCCAGAGCCTCATAGTCCAGAGAGACGATATCCGTCCCCGGCAGAGCCCCGCGCACGATGCCATGCAGGTCGCGCCAGACTGCCAGCCGCGTCGAATCCTCATCCTGGTTCTCCGCGCCGACCGGGCGCCCCATCTCCCATTTCCAGAAGCTGCGCCAGTCCACATGATGCGACCGCCAGAACCGTGCAAAGGCACGATAGCTGTCAGCCGCATTCAAGAACGAGCGCAGCGGAATGTCTGGTCTGGCACGGTGAGCAGCCGCCAGCAGGAAATCCCATGTAGCCAAGGCCGTTGTCCGCAGCTCGCGGCTTTCGGCCGCCGCACCGGCGGCGAATTCCTGCTCGAGACGGTGAACGAGGTCTGCCGACATCGTCAGATACAGCGCCTGGCCATCCGTCAGACGGCTGCTGAGCAGATAGCCCACGAGCGACTTGCCCGAGCCGGCATTGCCGACGATGGACAGATTCTTCGTCTCCCGATGATGCTCCATGACCGCCTGCTGGTCACGGTCGAGCATATAGTACTCCGGCTGGCTGATATAGACGGCGAAGCTCAGCGAATGGCCCTGCTGCCGGCGCCATTCCGGCCAGTCGGCCAGCTTCAGCAGGAATATCTCGATATCGTAGTACACGAGGCCGGGGGCCAGCGACTGCCAGCGCCGCATCTCGCGGCTCTGGGCATCATGATTGGCCAGCTCCAGCAGTGTCAGGGTATGCGACCCCTCCGGCAGCAGCATGAGCAGCCGCTCATCGCCCTGCCGCCATTTGCACAGCGTACGCCCCTCCGTGCGCACGAGCTTCAGATCATTGCCGGCCGCCTGACGCTCCCCCGCGAGATAGCGCTCCAGACGCTCCAGCTTGGCCGGAAAAGTAGTACAGAACCTCTCCTGCTCCTCGACGGACATGCGCTGAAAGAAATGCTTATCAAACTGCACCCCGGCTATAAAAGCCAACGGCTCTCCCTCCTTTCCTGTATTACTGTGAACACTGTCTCTAATTATACCGCCATTGTTCAAAGTTTGTCGATATCTATGAAATACCTACCAACGCCTGAGATGCAATAGCTGCTATGATAAAGTAAGACTAAATTCAGAGGGAGTTTTTACTCCCTCTGAATTTAGTCTTACTTACCCATGGTTTTAGGGGGGGCTTCTCCTCTCGCCATCCCTGGCGTGCTTCACGCTCCGCGACGGAACGCGCTTTCCGGCAGGCGCTTGATCTGCGGCCATGCCTGATTGATGGCCTTGGCGATCATGAATTTTCCTGCAGGGTCGAGATGCAGGCCGTCTACTGCCAGCTCCGGACGCAGGTCGCCGTACGAATCCTCCATGCCCGGCGTCACATCGATATGGACATGCGAGCGGATATAGGCATTGATGCGCTTGCGGTTCGCCTGCCAGTCCGGATCGGTCGCATCATCGAAAGCTGACCGTATCTGCACCGGGTTCAGCGGTGGCAGCGTCAGAAACACCGGCCGGATGCCATTGGCCAAACATTTCCGGCGCACGGCCTCCATATCCTGAATGATGTCATCCGTATCCATGCCGTTGCGCAGGTTGTTCGACCCCATCATGATGAGGAGATAGCGTGGATGGAACGGCAGCACATCGCGATCGAAGCGCGCTAAGCTCATCTGGCTCGTATCGCCGCTCTCCGCGAGATTCACACTCGGGAAACTCAGGTAGCTCTGATAGCTGAACGCCCAGTCCGTCGGCGAGTACGATATACTGCCGCCGCCATGGCTGATGCTGTCGCCGAACGTGGCCACCTCATAGTTCGCCTGCGGGTTGGTCAGAAACGATTTCGCCTCGGACCATACGCCGATGGCACTGCCGTCGGCCGCGAGCGCCCGCACGCGCCAGTAGAACGGCTTGCTGCCATAGCGCGGCTGCCGGTCATAGATCTGCCCGCTCTCGGAATATAGCACATCGATCCTGTGCTCCGAGGCCGTCGTGCCATTCGGATTCTCCGGTGCCGCGTCCAGGATCTCCACCTCGTAGCTGGCAGCTCCCGGCACTGGCAGCCAGTCATATACCGGATAGAGCAGCACCGTGCCATTGCCATCATTATAGGTCGAGGATATGGAGGGCCGCTCGACGAAAGGCTGATTCCGCCGGTAGGCGACGCGCCCGAGCTCCGAGGGCTCGCCGACGATATGCCCCTTTACATCGAGGCCGCGCACACGATAGCAGAACTCCGCCCCCTCGAAATCGTCCGGCATCGCCAGCTCGATGCCGTTCGTATAGGCGCGCTGCGGCTCCATCAGCGGGATATAGCTCTCTCCCTGGCGGCGCAGGACCTCCACATCATACATGACCGCCCCGTCGACCCGCTCCCAGCGCAGCACCGGATGACATGGTGCCGGATCGGTATCCGTGTACTCGAGCGTCAGGACCGGCTGCGTATGCGGTGCCGCAGCCTGAGCAGCAACTGACAGGCCCTGCGCCTGGGCTGAGGACACGGCCTCATCCTCTCCTTTATCGTTATCAGCAGCCAGATACCATATACCGCAGCCGACAATCACGCACATCAGTATACGAACCGCTTTCCTGCAGCTTTTCGTCATCGAGCTCACGCCCCTTCCTGTGGCACCAGTACCATACGGTCCCGGTCTCATTCTGCCCTGCCGGGCTTTTTCATGTCATTATCATAGCAGATAACGTCTGGTATGTAAAATGCTTTGTTTATCTCATTTGATATACAGAATACGAATATCTCATTCCGCACTTCGCTCTCTACATATTTTAAGTTATATTTATGTACTTGCCGTTACCATTGTGCTATCATAGAAAAGAATTTTAGCTAAGGCCACATGAAGCCCCATAGCCAGCCTTTTTATGTTAAGGAGCGATATTCATCATGCGTTTACGCTATCTCGCAGTCGTCTGGGCCGTATACGTCGTCACTCAGAGCCTGCTGCGCCTCATCTTGACAGGTACGAGTCTGAGCCTGCTGTCGGCCGCACCTGCAGATATCCTGCGGGCACTGGCACTAGGTCTTGTTTATGATGCCGGCACCGGTATGGCCTTCGTGACCCCGCTGGCCCTGTTCTTCCTGCTGCCGGGGCGCTGGCTGCGCTCACGGGTCGGCCGCTGGCTGCGCCGGGCGGTCCTGTTCGTCCTCGAGCTGTTCACCGCATTCACGACGACATCCTTGTTCCTCTACTGGCAGGAGTTCCACACGAATTTCAACTTCATCGCCGTCGACTATCTGATCTACACGACCGAGATGCTGAAGAATATCTGGGAGTCGTACCCCATGGGTCTGATCCTGCCGGGACTGGCCATCGCGGCTGCCGCCCTGACCTGGCTCGTCGAGCGCCTGACCGCCTGGCTGGGTGAGTGGCGTCTTACTCCGATAGAGACCGATTTCTGTGGCTGGACCCCCGCGGCTTTCGGCCGCTGGCTGCTACTCTGCCTGCTGCTCCCCGCCCTCTCGCTGCTGCCGCAGGACAGCTGGCGGGCTCACGTTGCAGCGGATCCGGTCAATGCCGAACTCGCCGGCAATGGTCCCGCCTGCTTCGTGCATGCGTTCTTTGCCAACGAGCTCGACTACAATACCTTTTATGCGACCCGCGACGATGCCACGGTGCGCAGCCATCTGCGCGAGGAGCTCAGCGAGCGCGATGCCCTGCCCGACAGTACGGATCCGGCCTCCCGCCAGATCGAGCCTGTAGCGGATGACCGTCAGGGCATACCGCGCTACACCGGTGGTCCGACGCCGAACGTCGTCCTCATCACGGTCGAAAGCCTGTCCTCGGATTTTTCCCGGGCCTTCGGCGGTGCTGACGATTTCACGCCGCATATGGACGGACTGACCCAGGATGCTTTCTGCTTCCAGCGCATGTATGCTACCGGGACACGTACCGTGCGCGGCCTCGAGGCCATCTCGCTCTCTGTACCGCCCACGCCGGGGCAGTCCATCCTGCGCCGCGCTGACAACGACCACATGCAGACGCTCGGCTCCATCCTGTCCGCCCATGGCTATGCCTGCGACTTCATATACGGCGGCGACGGCTTCTTCGACAATATGAATGATTTCTTCAGCCGCAACGGTTACACAATCAAAGACCGCTCCAGCATCCCCTCCGACGAGCGTCACAGCGCCCCGGAGACCGTATGGGGCGTGGCTGACGAAGTCCTCTACACGCAGGTCCTGCACTCGCTCGACGAACATGCCAAAGCCGGTGAGCCGGCTTTCGAGATGATCATGACGACCTCGAACCATCGTCCCTACACATTCCCGCAGGGGCGCGACGCGGCCGCCGATGAAAAATACGGCACGCGCGAAGGCGCCTGCCGCTACTCGGACTGGGCCATCCGCGACTTCATCGACCGCGCGCGTCAGCATGACTGGTTCGATAATACAGTATTCGTCATCATCGCCGACCATCAGGCCAGTGCTGCCGGCCGCACGGTCCTGCCGGTGAACCGCTACCACATCCCTGCCCTCGTCTATGCGCCGGGGCGCATCGCTGATGGTAGCACGAACCGCCTCACGAGCCAGATTGACCTGGCACCGACGCTGCTCGGCATGCTGGGAATCTCCTACGACTCCCAGCTCATGGGTCACGACATCGCCCAGACGCCGCCCGACCTCGACCGCGCCTTCATCAGCACCTACCAGCTGCTAGGCTACATCCGCATGGACAAACTGACCGTACTGACCCCGGACCGCAAGGTCCAGAGCTATCATATCGATGACTGGAATACCAGCACCTACACCCCGCTGCCGGTCGACGACGCAGCCGCCACCGATGCCATCAGCTGGTACCAGGGTGCCTCGATGCTCTACCACCGCCAGCTATGAGCACCTGCTTGACTGCTTACTGAACAGAATATCCGCTGAGCGGGCTGTAACTAAATAGCTGTAGACACCTAAGAGAATAAAGCAGCGGCAGGCTTAGGCTTATATGCTATTTATTACAGCCCGCTTTTTCTCGATAAGGCGGACCTGACTGCGAAAACCGGAGACTGCATATATACTTCTTGACTTCCTACCATTTCATGATAAGCTAAACTCATATTGGATGGGGGATGAGTGTATGGATGCAGATCAGATAAATATATTCAACTGGCTCACGGAGCGACGCCAGCATATCGCCGACATATTGGAGGATCCCTCGGTCAGCGGTTTCCGCAACAGCGCGATCGAGAAGTACTCCGATCAGGCTCATTTCGTCTCGGAGCTGCTGCAGAACGCTGACGATGCGGGAGCCACTGAGGCCAGGTTCGAACTGCGGGCGAACGAACTCATATTCGCCCATAACGGCACGCGACGTTTCTCTCTGTCCGATCCCGACCACGAAGCCGAAAGCCGTCAGGCCGGACAGCTCGGCGATATAAACGCCATCACCTCCATGGGCAGCTCGAACAAGAACCCCAAAGACACGATCGGCCGCTTCGGCATCGGCTTCAAATCGGTGTTCAAATATACGAATACCCCTTATATATATGATGACACTCTGGCCTTCCGCATCGAGCGCCTCGTCGTCCCCGTACTCCTGCACGGGGATTATCCGGGCCGTCGCCCGGGCGAGACGCTTTTCCTGCTGCCCTTCAACCGGCCGCAGATGCCGGCCAGCACGGCAGTGAGCGACATCGCCGCCCGGTTGCGCTCGCTCGTCTATCCCACCCTGTTCCTGCGCCATCTGCGCCGCATCGAGTACACGTATGGAGCGCAGCAGGGCTTCTACCGGTCAGATATAAAGGCTTCTCGCGATCTGGGCACGCTGACGTTTGCCGAGATAAGCTATAGCGCCGAACCGCAGGTACAGCACAGCGACCTGCTGTTCTTCGAACGGCAGACCAATGACGGCCACCGACTGGCCGTCGCCTGTGTTACCGATGGCGAGGGGCATCTGGTACCGACCGATCTGCCAGCCTTTTCCTATTTTCCGACGAAGGAAAAGACCGGCCTGCATTTCCTGATTCATGCCCCATTCCTACTGAACGACAGCCGCGAAGGCATACTCGCCGGCGAACCGCACAACCGCCAGATGATCGACGGACTCGCTGCGCTGGCCGCAGATTCACTCGCCGCACTCGTGCAATCAGATACCGGTCATACCTATATCGACGATGGCATATTCGCTATCATCCCTTATGACCCCGCGACCTTCACGCCGCCCGAGCATCTCCATGAGTCCGCCCGGATCTCCTTCCTGCCCTTCTACCAGGCCATCCATGACAAATTCCTGACTGCGCCGATCATCCCCACCCGCACGCCGGGGGAATATGTGACCACCAGACAGGCCTTCTGGGCTACCGACCGCATGCTGCCGCTGCTGTTCAGCGATGAACAGCTCGCCCTGCTCACCGGCGTAGCGGATGCCCACTGGGTATTCACGCGCACCGGCTTCATCAGTCAGGGCAGCAGTCTGGCCATCGTGCGCTTCATCGTGACCATCGTGGCGAAAAACTACTCCGACACAGCCCTGCTGCAGCTCCTGACACCTGCCTTCATCGCGCAGCAGTCACTGAAATGGCTCCACCGGCTCTATGCCTTCATCCGCCAGTCTGCCAGCCGTATGAAGCTGGCCCGCAGTCTGCCGATCCTGCTCGGCCTGGACAAAAAGCCTGTCGTCCCCTTTGATGCGGCAGGCGAGCCGCAGATATTCCTGCCGACCTCGGACCTGGCCTCCGGCTATCCCACCGTATATCCCGGCCTCTGGCGCGAGCCGGATACCCGCCAGTTCCTGAAGCAGTTGGGACTACGCCAGCCTTCGCTGGCCGACGAGATTTTCCAGCGCATCCTGCCCCGCTGTGCCGGAGATGGCCAGCTGGACACGCGCCTCTACATCCGCAAGTTTGTACGGTATTTCCGTGAAGTCGGCCTGCCGCAGCGCCGCAAGCTCATCAATGCTCTGGCCAAAGTCCGCTGGCTCTACTATCCAGCCCGCGATGACGCTGGCAAATCTGTCCCGGGACGGGCTGCCAGCCGCGATGCCTATATGGCCACGCCCGAGCTCGTGGAATATTTTGCCGGCGATGACGAAGCCATCCTCATCCAGCCTGATGAATACGCCGAGCTGGCCGGAGCCGACGGCCGGGGCGGCGCCCTCGACGGATTCCTGGCCGCCGTCGCCATCGAGGACCAGCATCCCCGACTGCAGCAGCATGTGCTCTCGCCGGACGAGCTGGACGCGCGCGGCCTGAGCATCCCGCCGCACTGGCAGCAGACCAGACGACCGGGTGACACCATATATGGCGTGGAAATCGAGCTCGACGGCTATCGAAATCTCCTGCGGCGTCTGGAAAAAGCCCGCAACCCGCTGCCGCTGTCTCAGCTGCTCTGGTGCCTGCTGGGACGGGCCATCGCCGCTCACCGGTTCCACGATACGCCGGGGCGCATATTCCACGCGGCCCTGATCTACCGCCGCGAGGCAGCTGGTACGCGACCTCTCTCCCAGCCCTTCCCTGATGCCTGCCTGACGGCCCTGCGCGAGACGCCCTGGCTCGTCAATCGCACCGGCAGCCTGGTCGCTCCCAGCCAGACCAGCATCGAAATGCTGGCCGACGGCTACGACGCAGCGGAGCCGGCCCATACCGCCCTGCTGGAACTGCTGGGACTCGGTCATGCCACGCCCGAACAGCTGTGCGACCAGCTCATCCGCCGCTACGAGCAGCAGCAGGCCGACGGCTGGGACAGCTGGGAAATCATCCTGCTGCTGCACATGATGCACGAGCAACGCGAATACGACGGCACGCAATGGGATCTGCAGGCCCGGCTGCTCGCCCAGCGCCTGGCGGGCTATCACCGCCGCACCTATGCCGGCTCCGACAGCCCGTTGCTGCAGGACCCGGTCGCCGCGCTGACCGAAGCCATATTCTCCCTGCACCTGCTGGCGAGGGGCGAGTCCCCCGCTGCTGCCGGCGTCTCCCCGCTGGCCCAGGAACTCTACGAGCTCAGCCAGAGCGATCCCGACATGTTCGCCCGCCTGACCCGCGCCGCCGCCCACCGCATCGCAGCAGATTAATAAACTCAGCTCTTCGCGGCCTGGCGCATATTGTATATCAGGAAATCCAGGCAATCGAGCTTGGCCGTCTCCTCATGCACCCGGGCCAGCAAATCTTTGCGATAGCGTCCCAGCAGGCAAAGCCGTTCTTCTGGCTTCTGCAGGCTTACGACCTGCTCGATCAACTGTTCCGGGCATCCTGCATCGTGCAGATTACGGCGTATATCATCCTGCACCATGACTCCCTCCTCTGCTGTTTTCTCGGCTAAATAATAGCAAAGCCCCTCTATTATGTAAAATACTTATATGATATAATGAGCTATACGAAAAATTCATTGCTGATGAAAGGGGAACCTCATGGAACTACGAGCCCTGCATTATTTCCTGGCCATCGCCCGTGAAGAGAATATGACGGAGGCCGCCAACGTCCTTCATGTCACCCAGCCCACACTCTCGCGTCAGATGGCTGACCTCGAGGACGAGCTCGGCACAAAGCTGTTCGTGCGCACGAACCGCAAGACCATGCTGACCGAGGACGGCATCCACATGCGCATGCGCGCCGAGGAAATACTCTCCCTCGTCGAACAGACCGAGTCCGAGATCCGCGACAATAGCAGCGAGCTCACTGGCTGCCTGCACATCGGGGCCGCCGAGACGGATGCCATCAGCTATATCACCGGCACATTCGTCCAGTTGCAGAAACTGCATCCGCAACTGACGTTCGAACTGTTCAGCGGCAACATCGATTCCGTCGAGGACCGCCTTTCCCATGGCCTGCTGGACTTCGCACTCATCATGGGCCCCAGGCATCTGGACAGCTACGACTACATCCGCCTGCCACACAAGATCATCATGGGGCTCATGGTGAACCGCGACCACCCGCTCGCCCGCAAAGGCAGCATTACCCCCGATGACCTGCGCGACCTGCCACTGCTCATACCGTCACGCTCCGACAAAAACGGATATGATTTCCGCAGCTGGTCCGGCGGCACCCTGCTGCGCGAGCAGCTGCACATAGTCGGGAAATTCGACCTCATCAACAACGTCACGGGCCTGATACGCGCCGGCCACGCCTGCGCCCTGACCATCAACGGCCTCGTACCGCTCGAGCTCCCGGATCTGGTATTCATCCCCCTCGAGCCCGCCTATGAGATAACCTCCTATATCATATGGAAAAAATACCGGCTGCAGTCCAAAGCCGCCGATTATTTCATCAGGGAACTGCGAAAATCGATATCATGACGCAAAAGCATGGGATGTAACGAAAACCTGACATGATAAGGCAGCGACAGGCATGGTTCCGGAATGGAGCGTCGTGGTTTAGCGTCAAGAAATCAAATTTTTCCCTATCAAACAATCCCTTGAAAGTACTTTCGTCCAAGCGCAGCGCGTTTAAGTACTTTCAAGGGATCTATTTATTGGGAAAAATTTTATTTTAGCCAAACCACAATAGCGGAATGGAGGAACCATGCCTGCCGCGGTTCCACGTGCTTAGGCATGAGACAACACCTTATTTCGTTACAGCCCTGCTTCACGTTTTATCACACGCTCAGACAGCCTGTATCGGCCGCAGCTGCCAATCGCCGTCCTCGATATGCAGCTCCGTATCATGCTGGGCGAAAAGCGTACTGCGATGACCGACGCTCACGATGCTGAGCGCCGGCAGCTCATGGCGCAGCAGCTCATACATCGCCTGCTCCCTCGGCTCATCGAGTGCCGAAGTTGCCTCATCGAGGAACACCCAGTCTGGCTGCACCAGCAACACCCGCGCAAAAGCCAGACGCTGCTGCTCGCCCAGAGACAGGATGCGGCTCCAATCATCAACATCATCAAGCCGGTCCATGAGCGGGGCGAGGTCCACACGCTCCAGTATCTGCCGCAGCCGCTCGTCCTCGGCCGGTGTCCCAGCCGGTACCTCGAGCGGATAGTAGATCGCTCCGCGCAACGTGCCGAGCGGCAGGTACGGACGCTGCGGCAGGAACAATACGCGGCTCCCGGCCGTCAGCTGGATGCGTCCCTTGCCATAGGGCCATATGCCGGCCAGTGTCCGCAGCAGAGTACTCTTGCCGCACCCCGAAGCCCCGGTCACGAGCACGCGGCTCCCCTGCGGCAGCTCCATATTGCAGTCGCGCAGCAGCACACGGCCATCCGGCAGCGACACCTCGAGATCATCGAGCTCGAGGATACTGCCCACACCTCCGGCAGCGGTACGCTCCTCACGGACGCCATTCTCTATACCGCTGACCTCATCCATATGGTGCGTGAACGTCGACAGACGTCGTATGACTGCCGCCAGCTGGGCGATGGTCGAGTAGGAATCGACGAAGTACGACAGCGCATCCTGCACGCGCCCGAACGCCGACACCGTCTGCATGAGGCCGCCGAGCGCCATCGTCCCCGCGAAATACTGCGGCGCCGCCAGCACCAGCGGCACGATGATGGCCAGCTGGCCATAGCCATTGACGTAGAAATTCAGCAATTTCGTGCGCTTCATGAGCTGCCAGTAGTTCCCGACCACGCGGCCGAAACGCTCCCGGAAGCCCTCGCCCTCCGGCACCTCGCCATGATAGAAAGCGATGCTCTCGCTGTTCTCGCGCATGCGCATCATGCTGAAACGGAAATCAGCCTCGTAACGCTGCTGATCGAAATTCAGCCCGATGAGCTTGCGGCCCACGAGATGAGCCCCGCCTGTACCGACGATGGAATAGATGAGCGAGAACCAGAACATATAGCCATATATGACGAACTCATGGCTGCCGACCGGCACCGTGAACGCCCCCGACAGATTCCAGAGCACGACGCCGAACGCACCGAGACTCGTCAGCTGCTTTACGAACCCCACGAGGAGCTCCAGCGACAGCTGCACGAACTGATTGATATCCTCCGAGATACGCTGATCCGGGTTATCCGTGTCACTGCGCAGCACCTGCAGCCGGTAATACGTCTCACGATCGAGCCAGCTGCCTATATACTTGTCCGTCATCCAGGTACGCCACTTGATCTGCAGCATCTGCCGCAGGTATATCGCGTAGACGGCGATGAATATATAGAGGAAAGCCAGTCCCGTGAACTTGCCCACGAGCGGCCAGAACTGATCCATCTGATACTGCTGCAACGCATTGTAGAAATCGTTATACCAGCTGTTGATAAGCACCAGCAGATAGACCGACGCCAGCGTCAGGGCGATGACGATGCCCAGCAGGCCCCAGGCCCGCCATTTCTGCTCGCTCACCCAATAGCCGCGGAACATCTGCCAAAAGCCATGCAAAAGTTGCTTCTTACTCAATATGCCTCACGCCTCTTTCTGATCTGCCGTGGCCGGCCGCCACGGTCGGATACCATCAGTATAGCTTTTTACCACCCCGACTGCAAGTCATATCCGCCCTCGGCCACAAATATCCTGCGGCTTTCCCGCCAGATGTGGTAGAATATAGGATGGTGGCTGGTTGCCGCCCATCAATAGAGAATACATAAAAGGAGATCTACATGGTCATATTCATTCTCAGCCTGATTGCGGCGGTGCTGCTCTGGCTGCTCTATCGCTACATACCGAGCCGCAAGGTATTCGCGGCCTTCTGCACCGTGCTCATCGTGGCCGCCGGCATCGTCTATTTCGCCTGGCCCCGTCAGGCCCCGGCCGAGCCGGCCCTATCCGCAGCTGACCGCCAGTCACTCCTCGAGCAGCAGGAACTTTTCGCCAGCTGGTACAAAGGCTATCAAAAAGACCTGACCGACCTCGACCGACAGTGGCAATGGTATCACCAGATACTCGAAGCCTTCAAGGAAGACAGCATATCCATAGAAGTAACCTATGTCCGCCTGCAACAGCTCGAGAAAGACAGCCTCGCCCTCGAAGAGCGCATCGCCGGCAACGCCCCACCGCTCGAACTCGACAGCGCCTGCTATGACCAGCTGGCCTCCCTGCTGGCCAAGACCCGCACCTATGCCGCGACCCAGCATCGCACCATAGCCCTGACCCGGGCCGCGGCCGACCCGCAGCACCAGTTTACTCAGGATCAGGCCATCCAGAGCCACGAGCTCGAGGAGGTCATGCTGCGCGAGTCGCCAACAAAGCTCTTCATCGCCGACGAGATCATGGCCGTGCGCGACTACCTGACCATCCCGCGCGACTCCCAGTGAACGCCCCATCACCAGCCCCGATACTCCTCAGGATCATCGGGGCTTTTTCTATCGCTAACTTGAAACTTTTTTCTCAATTTGCACCAGTTCAAGACAGGAAAAGATAAAAAAATAACGAAAACTATTCTGTAAGGAGATTTACTACACGGCCATGGACCGCTACGATGCCCATAGTCCAAGGATATCTATTGCAAGCAAAGGATTTTCAGGGGGAGCGTGTTGCAATGAAAACGGTAAGATTCATAGTAGCTTTACTGCTGACAGGCCTGATGGCCTTCACGCTAGCCGGCTGTGGCAGTTCGGGCAGCAATTCCAAAGAGGTGTATTTCGTATCGCATGATAATCTGACTGGCTATCCCGGCATGCTGTACGATGCCCTGAATGCGGAAGCCCAGAGCAGCGGCTACACATTGGAATCGACGAATGCCGAAATGGATGCGAACAAGCAGATCGACCAGATGAACGAGATCATCGCCAAGAAGCCTGCTGCCATCGTACTGCTGCCAGTCGAGGCCCAGGCTCTGAAACCGGCCGTCGAAAAAGCGAATGAGGCCGGCATCCCGGTCGTCGTCACGAACCGCGATATCGCCGGCGGCAAAGTAGCTACCGTCTACTCCGACGAGGAGCAGTCCGGACGCCTGCAGGGCGAATACATGGCCCAGCATCTGAAGCAGGGCGCCAAGATCGTCTATTTCATGGGCGACAGCTCGCTGACATCCGCCCATCAGCGCTGGGAAAACTTCAAGTCCAACTGCCTCGACAAACGTCCGGATATCGAGCTGCTCGCCTCCACCGATGCTGACTGGAGCAAGAGCGAGGCTGTGAAATACATGTCGATGTGGCTGAAGATATTCCCGCAGATCGATGCTGTCGTCGCCGGCAACGATGAGATGGCCCTCGGCGCCATCGAGGCCATGAAAGCCGCCGGCCGCCTCAACAGCGACGTCCTCGTAACCGGCATCGATGCTGAGGATACAGCCCTCCAGAAAATAGCCGCCGGCGAGATGAGCCAAACGGTAAAACAGGATGCTGGCGCCTCCGCCAAGAGCATTTGGGAACTCGTAGAGAAGATGGTAAAGAGCGGCCAGACGACGGACAACGTGAAGGTCCCGTTCATCAACATCACCCGCGATAACATCTCACAATTCCTGAATTGAGCTGGAGGTGACCATTTTGAAAAACTTAAGCGTACAGACAAAGATACTAGTCCTGGCGGCTATTATGATGGTGATAACCTGCATAATCGCAGCCGTAGGCATATACTCGAACTCCCAGTCCAAACAGGCTACGAACGACATGTACAACTACAACCTCATGACGACGCAGTACCTGGCTGACGCGACCGTGCAGATGCATGGCATCAACAGCGACATGGACTACCTGCTGCTGGAGGATTTCGCTCCGTCGAACCGCCAGATCATCCTCGACGACCTGACCGGCAAGGCCAAGGACATCAAGAACGATATCGACAAGGTAAAAGCCAGCGATCGCAGTGACCGCGCGCAGGAAACCATCACGAAGATCGAGCAGGACCTGGATAAATTCATCAGCGAGATCGGGGCTGCCAAGAACCTCACCAACTCTCCTGAGGATAAAGCGAAATTCCTCCAGACGCTCGAAAGCGCCAAAGCGGTCAACTCCAGCCTGTCCATACTGACGCCGGACAACGTCCAGCAGGGCAAGCTGCTCTATGAGCACAGCTCGGCTGTATATGACCGCACGATAAAGATATTCATTGCCATCATCATCGTCGGCCTCATCATCGGTGCCATCGCCGTCCACATCATCGCCAAGAACATATCCAGCCCGCTCAATGAAGGCATCAGCCTGCTCAACGAAGTAGCCTCCGGCGACCTCACCCAGGAACTGCCCGAGGACCTCAAGGATCGTCAGGACGAAATCGGGACGCTGATCGCCGCCCTGGACACCATGCAGCGTTCGCTCCGCAGTGTGCTGCATGACGTCAGCACCGAGGCCGAGAACAGCGCCGCCATCGTCCAGGAGGTCGAGGGCCTCGTAAACGAGCTCACCGAGGCTGCCCAGGATATGTCGGCCACGACCGAAGAGATGGCTGCCGGCATGGAGGAGACTGCTGCCTCCACGACGAACCTTGAGCACCTGTCCGACACCATCAGCGAAAGCATCGATACCTCGGCCGCCGAAGCCAGGAAGAGCGAAGCCTACACGAACGAAGTATCGGCCCGCGCGACCGAGCTGAAAACGAAGATGAACGAGGCCCAGAGCAGCGCCACGGCGGTATACGGCAATACGAAGCCGGCCGTAGAGCAGGCGATCGAGGCCGTCAAAGTCGTCGACAACATCACGTCGCTGACTCAGGAAATCACCAGCATCGCCGAGCAGACGAACCTGCTGGCCCTGAACGCGGCCATAGAGGCCGCCCGCGCGGGCGAGCATGGCCGCGGATTTGCCGTCGTCGCCGACGAGGTTGCGAAGCTGGCCGACCAGAGCCATCAGACCGCCCAAAAGATCCAGGAGCTCACTGGCAACGTCACGAGCGCCGTTCAGGATCTCTCCAGCAGTGCTTTCGACCTGCTGAAGTTCATGGACGAAAACGTGAACCAGGACTACGAGCTCATCAACAAGACGGCCGAGCAGTACTATCAGGATGCCACCTACCTGCATGACTTCTCCACGAAGACGAGCAGCTCCTCGCAGGACATCGCCCAGAACGTAGCGACCATGAACCAGGCCGTCAGCGAGATCGCCAAGGCCACCCAGGAAGGCGCTACCGGCAACACCACGGTCGCCGAAAAAGTGACCCAGGTCGCAGAAAAAGCCAACACCATCCTCGAAAAGATACGGCTCACAGAAGAAGATACACGCAAGCTCAAAGAACAGGTCGCTCACTTCAAAGTCTGAGCCTCCCTGCAACAACAAAAAATCGGTTGCCTTTCCGGCAGCCGATTTTTTTATGTTCACCATTCAGAAATCCATCATCACCGCATGCAGCTGTCGGCCATACTGACCCCGAGCTCTGTCAGATAGCGCCCCACAGCATCCTGCCACCGCGGCAGACGCTGGAAGCCGGCTTGATCGAGACAAGCCTTGCTCATACGGGAATTATGCGGACGTCGGGCCTTTGTCGGATAGGCACTGCTCGGGACCGGCGTCACATGCGTCGCGCGTCCGGCCTGACGGAATATCTCCGCCGCGAACTCCGCCCACGAGCAGAAGCCCTCGTTCGTCGCCTGATAGACGCCATAGCTATCGCTCTCCGCCATATCGCCGAGCAACCGTGCCAGATCATACGTATACGTCGGACTGCCGACCTGGTCATCAACCACGGTCAGCTCGTCGTGCGTCTCGCTGAGGCGCAGCATCGTGCGGATAAAGTTGTTCCCGTTGCGGCCGAACACCCACGAAATGCGCACGATGAAATAATGATCGAGCGCCCGCTGCACCGCAAGCTCACCATCGAGCTTCGTCTGGCCGTAGACATTGAGCGGCCCCTTCGGTGCATCCGGCTCATAGGCCGTATCGCCATCACCGGGGAATACATAATCCGTGCTGATATAGATCATTTTCGCCCCGACAGCCGCACACGCCTCAGCCACAGCCTGCGTCCCCGCCGCATTAACCGCCCGCGCCAGCTCAGGCTCGTCCTCAGCCTTGTCGACGGCCGTATAGGCAGCACAGTGGACGACCGCCTGCGGATGATAGGCTTCTATGTATTCACGGACCTTGTCCGGCTCGGTCAGCGGCAGCTCGCGGCTGGACACGCCGCGCACCTGATGCCCGCGCCGCGTCAGATCCCGCACGCAATCATACCCCAGCTGCCCCGAAGCCCCTGTAACTAATATCTTCATCGAACTCAGTACCTCTCTTGTATCGCTGTGCTCTCGCATGCAAAACCTTTATCATTATTAAGTTCGCCAAAAAGAATCCATCTCCTGCCATCAAAATCATAACTGTGCACCTATCGATACGAAGCCGTCCTAACATACGGAGCCTTCCCCTCAGTGGGCGCGAAGCGCGGATTGCCGGTGGCACCCCCGGACAGGTGGCTCGCGCTTGCGCGAGACGAAAAAGGTGTAGCTCGAGAAAATCGCTACATAGAGTATGCGCTCTAAATATAGAATCAAATCCCAGCTACACCTCATCCACCGCTGACGCGGTCCCCCTTCTCCTGAGGAGAAGGCTTAGAAAGAGAGGCGGCACTCACTTGGCGAGTGCGTCGCCAAATAACTTTTTCAATCCCGCTTCCATCGTCCCATTCTTTGCAAATTGCAGCGTATCACAGAGCTTTATGTTGTTTTTCTCGATGTGGATATCATCGCTAAATCCCAGAATGTAACGCAGACAAATCCGATAGATGATTTCTGTCGGTGCGCAGCCATACACCTGCTTGGCGAATATGTGATTCAGCCTCTCAGCATCATCCGGGAAAAGTTCCTTTATATGGTCGCTCTGGAAAAGCCTTTTCACGATCTCCGTGATGTACATGCCGGATTTCATGTAGAGGTCGGCAAACGTAGCCTCCGGATTATCGAAACAGCCCGGATTCTCTTCTTCCAGCTGGTCGACCATATCCTTTACGACGCGCTTGGGCGTGAAAATCTGATTCGTCTTCTGCGGCGGGATGTAAGTAAATATATCCTCGTCATGCTGGCCGCTGAAGTAGTCCGCCAGTTCTTTCCTCTTCTTTACGAACTCCTGTACCGCATCATCAAATACGACTTCATCGAACAGATGACCATCAAAATGCTTCGTCACTGTTTGGCCATCTTCATCCGTCACTGTGTAGTCGCCGCCGTCGCGCAGCATCCGGAACTGGTCGAGCGTCACACCGGCACCACTCTGCGGATTCACTGTGACCTCCCAGAACACATCTGCTGGGACGAGCGTATCAAAATTCGCCAGAGTCGTATTCTCATCGCCATAAGCCATAAGGAATGCCGGTATCGTGCGTGAAAAGCCGCGCAGATGGTCGCGGACACTGCCTTCGATAGAATTCTTCTCGGCATTCAGCTTCTCTGTCTCGACAGTATCGACGATGGCTGCCGTCGCTGCCTGGACGGTTTCCTGGTTGCTGAGCTTCTGCTGTATATTTTTGACCATCTGTTGATAGTTCTCTTCTCTGCGCTTCTCATATTCCTCATCCAGTCTGCTGATTTCCGTCATCGAGGCGCCCCGCTGCTGGGCATCGGCAATCTTATCCTCCCGTTCCTTTTCGAGCTGGTTATCCTGGATGGTATAGGTACCATATTCACCATTAACGATTTGATCCGCATCTTCTTTTATTTTGCGTTCCAGCTTCTTCTGGGTGGATTTTTTGAGATCTCGACCATACTTCTCCTTGGCGGTTCCTATGAGCGTGGTAGCCAGCGTCCCCGAGAATCTCTCCCGAAGATTATCGAGTTCATTCTTCTTGCCATCCGGATTTTTCCGGAATTCTCCCTTGATATCATTCACGGTTTCTTCCAGCTGGCTATCGACCTCGCCGAATACTTTTTCCCCGAACAAATCCCGTGCCAGCCCGATCGTCTGCTCCGACAGAATATCGACCTCGCCATTTTCATTCAGATGCAGATCATCAGCCGTATCCTCATCGATATCGACATCGTCGAGTTTGGACGGCTGCTCGATCGCCTGCATACCATTGATCAAATCGATGATTTCCTTCGGCGCACCGAATATTCCCGAAATATTGGCAAACAGGAAATTCGACATGAAGCCACGCTCCACGACTTCCTTTGCGTGGATATGCCGCGGAATGGTCAATACGGACTCAGCGTCCAGCTCGACCATCGCGCCACCATCATCCTCACCGTAGACCGGGAAGAAATTCAGCAGTTCCCGGACATGCTGCTTGCGCTGATCGAATTCCCCCTTGTCACCGGACGTCTCCGGTATCAGGTCATTGGCGAACTGTTCGAAAATCGTCAGTGTCCTGGCTGGATCGAAGTCAAACACATAGGCGTTCTTCTTGCGATAGGAATTTCCCTTCGCATCATGGAAAAGGCACGGGTTCTGCGCGCGGAAAGCTGCCTGCATGTAGAGGGCCGGGCTGGCCATATTCGAGAGCATCAGCACAGCCGTCCACTCGGGGATTGTCACGCCTGTAGTCAGTTGCCCGACCGACAGCGTGATAGTCTTATCGTATGTCTTTATAGCTTGCGTGACCCGGCCGAAAGCTTTCTCATTCTCGTTCTCGTCATCATCATCCAGCTTGCCATCGCCGGCTGCTAAGATGATTTCATAGTCCTTGAATACCGGATGAAGCTCCAGCTTCTTGGCTAGAGCCTTGGCGCTGGCCACACGATTCAGCAGCCAGAATGTATGCTTGAGCTCGTCGCGCAGCTCGGGGGTAGAAAAAGGGAATTTCTCCTGCGAAGTCAAGGCATCGAGGAACTTATCCACCTCGGCGTCATGGATGAACTTGCCGGATTCATTCGTCTGGAAGAACTCGTTCAAGTCGAACGCGTATTCCTCAACATCATTATCGGCAAGCTCTATCCCCTGCCGCAACTTGTCCTGGACAATAGACGACATCTGGTAGGTGAACAGCGACAGGCGGGGCAGGTTCTCATACGGGTTTTCGATCTCGCTGGCAGCATCCCAATCGCGTTTTTTCTGCTGCTCGTCAGCATAGGTCCAGTTATAAATCGCGTTCTCCGGGAACTTATCATTGGCAAGCGCCTTGAACGGCGTACCGGAAAGGTGCAACGTATATTTGCGGTCAATCTGACTGAAAGCTGTGTCGGTCTTATAGGTGTCCACACCTTCATGTGCTTCATCGATGATGAGGATGTCCCATTTCAGGCCGTGCTTGGCACTGACTTCCTTCAGCTTGTCATAGCTCCCGCCGAAATACAGAGAGCCCTTCAAATCCTGCAGGCTGACGAACTCGATACAGCCCTTGATGTCATCATCCTCTGATTCCGTTACTTTGTCGTTATATTCCTGCCGGCTCAGGACGTATTTCCGGTCCTTGATGCCATCGACGTTGCTGACGAAAAGGTAGCCCGACTGCGGGCCGAAGAACGTCTCATAGTCCTGATACCACGAGTTCGCTATCGCCGGACGGTTCGTGACAATCAGCACATTCGTCGCGTCGAGTCGCCGACACAGATCATACGCCGACAGCGTCTTGCCGAAACGCGGCTTACAGTTCCAGAGGAACTCGCCTCGCTCATGCGACTGGAAATAGTCATAGGCACTCTGCACCGCCTGACCCTGTTCCTCGCGGAGCTTGTAGGGGATGACCGCATCTGCGTCTTCATCCGCAACGATGCCATGATTCTGAGTGAACTCTACGAAATCCCCACGAGCAGCATTCGGATCAATCTGGAACCACTCCGTTCCCGCCTCGCGGGAGATGCCGAGCTTTTTCAGATAGGCATGGAAATCTTTATCCGTGAATGTCCCGAAAGGCTCTGTCATATAGGCCGCCCGCAGATGCCACCAAGTCTTATGGTCGACGCCGACAGTGTGTGTCTGCTCCCGGATGCGGGTCTCGACATCCCTCTCGGTAAAGCCGATCTTCGTCCAGCCATCATGTTTCGGTACGCCTGGGGTCGTATAGGCATAGCACTGCGGAGTGACTTTCGTGGTGGTATTTATCCTGATGCCAGCCATCACGCCATCTCCTTTACATGCGTTTCGATAAAGTCGATCTCTTTCTTATCTAAACCGTATTTCTGATACAGCTGGAGGTCAATTTCATGAATCGATTTCGACCAATTGATATCGGATGAAGAGGTAAAATCTTGAAGAGGAACATATTTAAACTTATCACCAGTAATATCTTGTGTCGTTTTCAATACATCCAACATGGCTCTAAATATTTTGGTCTTTATATATTTAACTAGCTTTTCTGACTCCTCCATCGTATTCAATTTGCCTATTGACAAGAATGATTGTGTATGACCTTCGTATGGACCTGCAATAAACGGTTCAGCTAAAATTTCTCCAAAATGTCCCGAACCGTTTGCCTTCGATATTAGCACTTTATAAAAGCGATAATTATTTGCCGTAGTAGTGACATACTTGCTAGATATCCAGAGCCCAGTTCTTTTCCTATTCAGTAAGCCATAAATTTTTATATAGTCTTTTGAGCCTTTATTATTGAAGAATATCTTATTATTCAATTTCTCAAAAACATTTGTTCTTAAGTCAAATGACTCTGGAATTAATTCAGCTAATTCCGGATGTTCTATCCTCAATTTGTCAGCAAATTGATATGGCACTGCGCCAACTACTTCTGGTGATAGAAATCTTTTTGTTTTATTTATGACTTTATTGAATATGGGTTTCATTTCTTGAGGATTTATAAATATTTTTATGGGTGCGAATTCTTTTTTTGAATCAAATAAAGATACTGCTATACCACCTTTTATTTCAGTATTAGGAAATACATTACTAGCATTGCTAGAATACTTGAGCACTTTGAAATGAGTGTCATTTAGCTTTTTATTATTCCATGCCTTCGGTGTCTGGCCTGCATTAAAAAGGAATCTAGCAGGTGTAATAAGTTCGACAACCTTTGCAACTTTCTCTGCTTCATCCATAAAAATATGATAAACTGGTGGCTGTCTTCCATTGGTAGCACTTTGTTCCTGGTACGGCGGATTCCCTATTGCATAATCGAAAAGCTTTTTCCCACTCATAACCATATCTCCTTCAAGATAGTTTTTCAGCGTCTTGAACCGGCGCGAACTATCCCTTCGCCAGTCATATATTTTGCACTGTATTGCCGCCGGTGCTGGTCCCTGATCAAACATCCCTGGAATCATAGCAAACAATGACAGCTGCTGGTATTCCTCGTATGGTTTCCCAAAAGGAACGGTGTCCTTCATCCCATCCATCTGCCAGATATTCCAGGCTATTTTATTCGCTACCTGATGCAGTATTTTCCCCTCGGGCTCTCTCTCCCAGCGCTCCGTATAGTAGTCGACGAATGTCAGTAACAGATTGATCCTAGCCAGCAGGAGATTGTCCCCCTGATACTCATATCCATAGGTGGCTTCGAACGCTCGGATCGTCCATTTGAGCCACTCCTCATAGTCGGATGTGTTCTCATTCACGATACGGAGCTTCCGATCCAGCTGCCCTATGCGATGCTTCGGCGGGACGATCAGTTCGCCGGTAGATACATCATATCGCGACACGAGATACGGCGCTTCGCCACAGGTGATTTCGAGGCGGCGGGAGTCCACATAGTGCTGCCACAGGGGGATTTTTCGTCTCTTCTGTGCCGGGAATTCGATATTTTCCTCGACGACCGTCCAGGTATGATCAGCTTTTTCCGCATTGAACACGTCCCGGCGACCAAACCATTCCTCATCACAGACGTTGTTCATCCTGTTGCAGAGCCAAGCGGGAGTGAATACCTCCGCCTTTTTCCGCGTTCTGGCGACCTGTGTCTCCTCCGATTTCTGAATGCGTGGCTTGATGATGTCCGCATGCTGCAAAAGCAACCCCTTGTTGATCTGTTCCCGATCCGTAAATCCGTGCCCGAACCCTGCATAGGTATCTGTTGCCCAGATGATATTCTTTTTGGTAGACTTATCCTGCAAAAGTACATCGAGCAATGGCTCGACCAGCGTGCTACCAATATCTATCAGTTTTCCCATCAGGAGGTGTACCCTTTCTTCACATTTTCCTTGTCATTCATAGGCGATATCTTTCTCGCATTCAGCGCCTTCATACATAATATCTTCTTAACAATTATATTATAACGCCATTGTTCGTATCTGGCTACAGACAAAATACGAACAATGGCGTTGTTTGAGATATGCTCCGAATTGCGTGACGGTGAAATCAATCTCGCCACGCGACAGTGCGCGAGCGGTCGATGCCGATGTTCACTGCGGTTGCCGGTCAGGCGACAAATCCGCACTTACATATGCGTGCCGAGTAATTTCTGGTCAAAGGCAAACAGCGCCTCGTTGATATCGTAGATACCTGCCGCGGTGCTGCCCACTCGGCAGCGAAACGATTACTTCAGCGTTACGAGCTCATACTCGCGCGTGCCCATGCCAATTTTCTCGGCGTGCTCCAGGGTTTCTTTCCAGTGTACGTTCGGATTCGAGTCGAGGAACACATCGTGATGATGGTGCCAGTCCGGCTGAGCCAGATGATCGGAGAGCTGGCTGTTCGCGAGCGGGGTGGCTTTCTGGCAGGCATCGACGCAGGCCTGGTCGAGGGCCACGGGGTCGAAGGAAGCGAACATGCCGATGTTCGGCAGGATAGCGGCGTCGTTCTCGCCATGGCAGTCGCAGTTCGGCGAGATGTCCATGGCCAGGTTGATATGGAAACAGGGACGGTCCTGCACGACAGCCTGTGCGTACTCGGCCATCTTCTTGTCCAGCTGGTCACCGGCATCCCACTGCTCATTGGCAATGGCGTCGAACGAGCAGGCACCGATGCAGCGGCCGCAGCCCTTGCATATCTCCGGATCGATGTAGGCCTTGCCATCCGGATAGCTGATGGCATCCGAGCCGCACTCACGCGAGCAGCGCCGGCAGCCACGGCAGAGCGACTGATCGACTTTGCATTTGCCCGATGAGTGCTGCTCCATCTTGCCGGCCCGGCTGCCGCAGCCCATGCCGATGTTCTTGATGGCGCCGCCGAAGCCGGTCATCTCATGACCTTTGAAATGCGCCAGGCTGATGAACACATCGGCGTCCATGATAGCCCGGCCGATTTTCGCCTCTTTGACGTACTCGCCGTTCTTCACCGGCACCGCGACCTCATCCGTGCCGCGCAGACCGTCGCCAATGATGATCTGGCAGCCCGTCGTCGTCGGATTGAAGCCATTCAGATTTGCGCAGTCCATGTGCTCGAGGGCATGCTTGCGGCTGCCCGGATAGAGCGTGTTGCAGTCTGTCAGGAAAGGACGTCCGCCTTGCTCCTTTACGAGGTCTGCCACGACCTTGGCGTACTGCGGGCGCAGGAAAGCCATGTTGCCGAGTTCGCCGAAATGCATCTTGATGGCTACGAATTTGCCTTCCATGTTGATTTTCTTGATACCGGCTGCCAGGCAGAGATTTCTGAGTTTCTGCAGCGTGCTCGTGCCAACCTGTACCCGGAAATCAGTGAAATAGACTTTGGATTTTTCCATTATTGCTCCTCCTAAATCCAGCTCGAAGAAAGCTGTTTCTCTACACCGTTCATATTGTAGATTTCCATGCGGAATCCGAGTTTTCCTGCCCGCAAAGCCATACTTTCTGCGCAGTGTCCGTCATACAAAAAAAGCATAATAAATGACCGCCAGCGGCTTTCTCGTCACCATCTGGCGGTCCTACGGATGAATCGTTATGCTATTTTCCATACCATGCTTTCCATGGCCCTTACCGGCCCATCGGATTCTCCTCCCTTCTGCTCTGTAGAGATTCCATGTCGGCCGTCGGAGACGCTGAACTTATCTCCAACTCGTACTAGTGAAACACTCCTGACACTCCGATTGTCACTCTCCGCATGCCAGCGAGCCACAACCAGTTCCCGGTTTACCAGCCGCTGCGTCTTCTCCTGCGCCTTACGCGACTGCCCGAGCCTGTATACCGTGTGTCACGGTAACTCCCATCTGCAATTGCTACGGTACCTTCGATGGGAAGCGGCTTTGATCCCCAGCCCCGTCGGACTGCTTATCGCCGCTCAGATAAGTCGCCATCGCTGCTCCACTCAGCTTTCCTGGTTCCTTATCTTTGTCTATATTATAGCGTGCCGGCCGATGATTGTCAATAAATTTTCTGAAGTTTACATGTATTCAAAATACAGTGTCCCCTCTGCGGCCAAAACCTGTTTTCCCTGCCCTCGGCAAAGAGTCCCGGGATGCCTTTTTCACCTTGCTTTCATTGACATTTATCCGCAGTGTGTTAAACTTTATTTGACAACATCAATCGTTCAAAAAATGGTTGAGATTCTGCGGGCGGAGCGGTGAAGAGAGAACACTGCTACAGCCTGATGATAATGGGGGATTTGGATTATGGATGATCAGTTCGTAGCTGATAACTATGTAAATGTAGGACGCTGGTTCACGCTGCTGCACAGGCGTTCCCAGCAGTTCGTCAATGAGGCCTGCGCCCAACTGGAGCTGACCTTTTCGGAATATATCATGCTGATCCGTATATTCGATCATGAGGGTGCCAAACAGGATGAGCTGGCTACATTGCTCTGCCTGGACAAGGCCGTGGTGACGCGTACGATCAATTCGCTGCAGAAGAAGGGGCTCATCTACCGCGAGCAGGACAGTTCCGACCGGCGGGTGCGCCATATCTATCTGACGGACTACGGCAAGCGCCAGCACATCTATCTGCGCAATATCATACAGAAATGGGTCGACTATCTCGTCGAAGATATGTCCCCGGATCAGATCAACTTCATGATCAAGGGGTTCGACCAGCTCGTGACCAAGGCCATCGCCTGCGATATAACGAAGCTGGCCCAGAATATCCCCATGGATAAACCGCTGCCACTGTCCAACCACAAGGTGCAAAAAGGAGATATCAACTATGCGCAGGAATAAAGCTGTACTCGGCGCGCTGGCCGGCCTGCTGAGCCTGAACCTCCTGCTGAGCGGCTGCGGTAAAGAGGCCACGAGTCCCAGGCCGCCCCTGGTAAAGACCCAGGAAGCCGGCTCGGCATCCGCTCAGATGGATAATGTCTACTCCGGCACGGTGCGCGGCCGCTATGAGACGAATATGGCCTTCCAGGTCGGCGGTCAGATCATCGCCCGCAATGTCCAGGTCGGCTCCCGGGTCAGTGCCGGGGACACGCTGATGGTGCTCGATCCGCGCGATGTCCAGCAGCAGGCCAACAGCGGTGACGCTGCGGTGGCCTCGGCCCGCGCCCAGCTGAGTCTCGCGCAAGCCAACCTGGCCCGCTACTCGGAGCTCTACCGCGAGGAAGCTGTATCTGCCTCGGTGCTCGACCAGTATCAGACGAACTACGATGCCGCTTTTGCGGCCTATCAGTCGGCGCTGGCCCAGTCAGCCGAGGGACACAACGCCCTCGGCTACTCGAATCTGACGGCAGGAGCCAATGGCGTCATCACGAACATAACCGCTGAAGAAGGACAGGTCGTGGCCGCCGGTCAGACCGTGCTAACGCTCGTGCAGACCGACGAGCTCGAGATCGAGATCAATATCCCTGAGAATCACATCAATGAGGTGACCGTAGACCAGCCCGTCGAGGTCACCTTCTGGGCTCTGCCGGGTACATATTCCGGTCAGGTGCGCGAGATCGCCCCGATGGCGGATTCGGCCTCGCGTACCTATCGCGTGCGCATCTCCCTGCCCCAGCCGCCCGAGGGGATGCAGCTCGGCATGACTGCCAGCGTGACGCTCAGCGAGACGCCGAACGCCCTGTCCGACACCACCGCTGAGGCGGATAATGCGGCGACCGGCTGCATCCTGCCGCTCGCCGCGATCTACCAGACGGGCGATGCCCCGCAGGTCTGGGTAGTCACGGACGACTCTACGGTGCAGCTGAAATCCGTCGAGGTCGAAGATTTCGGCGACGACAAAGTACTGGTCCATGGCCTGGCGCCTACGGATCTCGTAGTCATCGCTGGCGTTCATCGTCTGCGCGAGGGCGAGACCGTGCGGACACAGGAGTGAGGTGCCTATGCGAAATCTCACTGAAATAGCTCTGAAAAACCGGATCCTCGTCTGGTACTTCATCATCATGACAGCCATCGGCGGCATATTCGCCTACAACAAGCTCGGCCGCATGGAGGACCCGCAGTTCACCATCCGCGAGATGGTCATCCAGGCCAACTGGCCGGGCGCTACGGCCCGCGAGATGCAGGACCAGGTAACGGACAAACTCGAGAAGAAGATACAGGATATCCCGGGGCTCGACAAACTCGAAAGCGAGACCCGCGAGGGCCAGACCGTCATCTATGTCACGCTGAAGGATGAAGTCCCGAAAAGCTCGATCCGCGATACTTGGCGCGATGTGCGCAATTTCTGCGAGGAGCTCAAGAACGAGGGCGGTCTGCCGGACGGCGTCTATGGACCGTTCTACAATGACCGTTTCGACGACGTCTACGGCTCCATATACGCAGTGACCGGCGACGGCTACAACTATGAGGAAATGCGGCGCTACGCCGAAAATACCCGTCGCATGATCCTGCAGCTGGACAGCGTGCAGAAAGTCGAACTCATCGGCGAGCAGCCCGAGCATGTATATGTCGAGCTCTCGCGAGCCAAGATATCTGAGCTCGGCATCAGCCCGCAGGTCATTTCCCAGGCCCTGTCTGGCCAAAACAATATGACGGCCTCCGGCATGCTCGAAACCGACAGCAACAACGTCTATCTGCGCGTCAGCGGCGAGTACAAGGACCTCGACGATATCCGCAACACCCCGATCAATGCCAACGGCCGCGTCCTGCGCCTCGGCGACATCGCAAAGGTCGAGCGGAAATTCGTCGATCCGCCGGAGCCCAAGATGTATTTCAACGGTGAACCGGCCATCGGCATCGCCGTCTCCATGGAGGATGGCGGCAATATCCTGAAGCTCGGTGAAAACCTGAAGAAGACGATTGCCCGCATCAGCGATGACCTGCCGGTCGGCCTCGAGATTCATCAGGTATCGAACCAGCCGGCTGTCGTCCAGAATTCCATCCATGACTTCGTCAAGACGTTGTTCGAAGCGATCGTCATCGTGCTGGCCGTCAGCTTCCTGTCGCTCGGCATGCGCACCGGCCTCGTCGTCGCCTGCTGCATACCGCTCGTGCTCTGCGGCACGTTCGTCGCCATGTACCTGTTCGGCATCGACCTGCACAAAGTCTCGCTGGGCTCGCTCATCATAGCGCTCGGCCTGCTCGTCGATGATGCCATCATCGCGGTCGAGATGATGAGCGTCCAGCTCGAGCGCGGCCATGACCGCTTCACGGCCGCCTGCTACGCGTTCAATGCGACCGCGAAACCGATGCTGACTGGTACGCTCATCACCTGCTGCGGCTTCATCCCCGTAGCTTTCTCCATCGGTATGGCGGCCGAGTTCTGTCAGGCTCTGTTCCCGGTCATCAGCATCGCCCTGCTGCTGTCCTGGATTGTCTCGGTCATGGTGGCCCCGCTGTTCGGCTACCACCTGATAAAAGTCGAGGTTAAGAAGGATGCCGAGGGACATATCGACCCGTATCAGAGCAAATTCTACACCTACTTCCGTCAGCTGCTGCACTTCTTCCTGAGTCACCGGAAGCCCGTACTCATCGGCACGCTGCTGCTGTTCCTGGTATCGTGCTTCACGATGACGAAAATCAAGCAGGAATTCTTCCCGCCGTCGCTGCGACCGGAAATCCTGGTGCAGATGAAGCTGCCAGAGGGCTCGTCCATGGCAGCTACTCAGGAAGCCTGCAACCGCATGTCAGACTGGCTGTCTGAGCGTCAGGACATGCTCGACAACTATTCCTACTACGTCGGGCAGTACGCACCGCGCTTCGTGCTGACGGTCGATCCGAAAGCGAATACCGACAGCGCCGGTGAATTCGTCATCGTGGCCAAAGATACCGAATCGCGCACAAAACTGGCCAATGAGCTGGAGGAAGCCTTCACGGATGAATTCAGCGACATCGAGTCGAATATCCAGTTCATCCAGACCGGCCCGCCGGCCGATTATCCAGTCATGCTGCGCGTGACCGGCCGTACGGTGGATGAGGCGAAAGACCTCGCCGCCCAGGTCGCAGACATCGTAGCTGACGACCCGAACAACTACAACATCACGACCGACTGGGGACCGAAGAGCAAGGTCATGCACCTCGAGCTCGACCAGAACAAGCTGCGCTCGCTAGGGCTTTCCTCGCAGGTCGTCACCCAGATGATATACACGGAGCTCACCGGAGCACAGGCCGCCCAGTTCTACAGCGGCGACCGCACCATAGATATCGACCTGCGGCTTGCCGATACGGACCGCCACAGCCTCGCCGATATGAAGTCCCTGCCGATATACCTCGGCAGCGCCGGCTATGTACCACTCGATCAGATTGCCAAAATCTCCTATGACGCCGAAGAAGGGCTCATAAAGCGCCATAACCTCCTGCCGACCGTCACCGTCCGCGCCGCTATCCACAGCGGTACCGCGAATGATGCGACACAGAAAGCCTATGACGCGACGCAGCAGCTGCGCGCCAACCTGCCGCTCGGCTGCTCCATCGAACCCACCGGCTCGCTCGAGGACAGTGACGATGCATCGAAATATCTCGTGACGCCGATACCGGCCATGATATTCATCATCATGACGCTGCTCATGCTGCAGCTGCGCAGTGCCAAGCTCATGCTGCTGACCATATTGACGGCGCCACTCGGCATCATCGGGGTGGCCTGGGGCATGCTCCTGTTCAACAGCGCGCTTGGCTTCGTCTCCGAGCTGGGCATACTGGCCCTCTCTGGCATGATCATCCGCAATTCGGTCATACTGATCGACCAGATACAGAAACATCTGGCCGCCGGCGAGGATCCCTATGATGCGATCATCGATTCGGCCGTTCTGCGCTTCCGGCCGATCATGCTGACCGCTGCAGCAGCCATATTGGGCATGGTCCCGCTCATGGCCAGCACATTCTGGGGCCCGATGGCCGTAGCCATCGCGAGCGGCCTGTTCGTCGCCACGGTGCTGACGCTGCTGGTCCTGCCGACCATGTACGCCGTCGCCTACCATGTAGAAAATAAGGGCTAAGGACGACTATCTATCAGCTGAAGAAAAAATACGGAGTGAACTCGGAATATGAGCTCACTCCGTATTTTTATGCCGCGGTGGATGAGGTGTAGCCTCGACACGTCTCTATACTTCGAGTTAAATCCTCTATGTAGCGAGTTCCTCTAGCTACACCTCTTTCGTCTCGTGACTACGTCACGAGACGGATGAAGTGGCGAGCTGCTGAGTTGCGGTACTCCCCTATTGATAACTCGGCTGACTAGGCTTTTTGATGCTGGCGGAGGTCGGCAATGCGCTGGGCTCCGGCGGTGACATTCAGATAGCCGGCCGCCTCGAGAGGCGTCAGCTCGCGGGCTGTGGTACTGCGCAACTGCAGCGACACTACCTGCCCCCGGTCGTCGTATACCGCTTCCTCCAGCGTCAGGCGATAGTTGTCCGCCTCATTCTTCATCCGCTTGCCGGTAAAGTGCTGCATCAGCACATAATGACAGCCCTGCTGGCGAGCCGCTGAGAGCAGCTGCGGCAGATTGTCCGTCGGTACTGCAGCTACTTTCTGCTCCTGCTGCCACTCTGGCGCCCAGCTGACATTGTCATAGGCTGAGGCAAGGGTATCGTGCAGGAGTCGCTTCATATACGGTGCGTCAGCAGCCATCGCATCATCCAGCTCTAGCACCGGCGAAGCCACGTAAAGGCCGCCGCTGACGTTTTCCGCCTGCTTGGCACTCAGCAAGCTGCTGGTACGCGTCGAATCATCCATGTAGTGCCGCAGCGTCTGATCGAGGTACACGGAGAGCGAATGCGGGAATCGGGCTGTCGAGCGCGCCTGCTGCCATTCCACCCTCTGGCCGAATTGCACAAAGCCGCCAGAAAGTGACTGCAGTACCGCCTTTACCGGGTCCCCCGCGATCGTCACGCGCCGCAGGTGAAATTTCGACTCATACGCACGGGCGAATGTCTCATTCCCTACGGCCGGCGCTCCGAAGGTAATGACCTCAAGCTGATCGGCAGCCACGCCCATATCGGCCAGACGTGCGGCCGTCAGCGTAGCTGCAGCCCCGCCGAGACTATGACCTGTGATATAGATCCGGGCTCCGGGGTGTTTCTTGAGCTCGCTCGCCATTACCTCGCCCGGCGTCGGCTCCATACTGCCGTCGGAACTGCTGAACAGCGCTGCCCGGGTGAATTCATCAAATCCCCTATGGACCAGCGCATCACTGCCCGAACCGTTCTCCCGCGCGGTCGCGGCGAACTCTGCAGGCGTATGTCCGCCGAATTTCACGCGGCGTACGCGCAGATCGATCTGGGCATCATGCAGCGTCTCCGTCCCGGGGAAAGCCAGCATGTAAATCTCGCTGCCATCCGGCAGCAAGCGGTGGGCCAGATGAAAACGTCCCTCGGCCACGCCCACTTTGTTAAAGCGTGAGTCGATCGTCCAGCCCGTCCGCTGCAACCAGTCCCTCGTCAGTACATTCAGCTCGTCCTGATAGGAGGCCATGCATAGCAGTGACGCTCCGAAATCGAGCTCGGCCTCGGACAGAGCCGCCTCGACACGCGTAATCGTTCCAGCAGTCAGCAGGACTGCCAGCAGCATCGCTCCTGTCACCTGCCGTACCACATTTCGGAACCTCGAAATCCACATAAAGCCCGCCACCCTTCTGAATATGAAATAGCAAAAACGGACAGGAAAAATTCCTGTCCGCTATATTCACAAATGGTGCGGTAGAGAGGACTTGAACCTCCACGATGTCACCACCACTAGTACCTGAAACTAGCGCGTCTGCCAATTCCGCCACTAC
>CACXCN010000033.1 GCA_902766095.1 uncultured Selenomonas sp.
GTGGGAGATAAGCGCCCCTAAAGCCCTGGGTAAGTTCGACTAAATTCAGAGGGAGTAAAAACTCCCTCTGAATAAGTCTCACTTTATAATTGCTCAGAACAGGTGGTTCTGCGTGAAAAGTTTAGAGAGTAGAGAGAAATCAGACTTGTCACCATTCTGAGCGGGGGGACATATGGATTTAGAAGTTGTAGGTCAGGCTGGAGAATACCTTGCTGCGGTCGGCACCGGGGTTCGTGATGCTCGAACCGTAGAAGTATTTCACGATGCCCTGGAAGTTGTGCGTGAAGTTGTAGAGCAGGCCGCCCTCCCAGCCGCGCTGGCCGATCTGGGTGCCATCCTCGTAGACGGTCTTGACGAGCGCATCCGGTGCGAGGTAGCGGTAGCCGATGTAGTAGCCGAAGGCGTGGTTCGGATCGCTGCTCATGTGCTCGCCGCCATTATACTGGAGCTCGGCGGTCCAGGCCTGGTCATAGCCGTCCTGATTGCCGTGGGCATAGGCACCGTAGAGATTCATCTTCCGCCCGAGGCGCTGGTTGACAGTCAGGGCGTAGATCCGCAGCGCGTCAGCATCATAGGCCGCCGAAGTGTAGTTGTAGTAGCCGATGGTAGCATCCAGATGATCAGAGAAACGGTGCCCGAATGTAGCACCATAGAGCGTACGGCGGCGGGTTGTGGTCTTCGAAAGGGATTGACCTGTAATACTCATCGTGGTTCCTTCTACAGATTTCTCCGTGTTCCAATCGGCTGACCAATTGCCGTTATTCGGATAAGTAATTTTTACCGTCTGGTACGCTGCATTGCCTGATGCACTGCCCGAAGCCGACGACGTGGTACCATGACGGATGAAGTCAGTAGTGGGCGAAATGGTACTACTGACCTGGGGGATAGAACTGGACTTGACATGCATGAGCTTGTAATAATCGCCTGTGCCATCCTGATTGGTCCATCCTTCTTCTATGACGTTATCGAAATCCGCGTCGTCTTTGCCAAATGTTTTTGTGGTAGTGCCGGAAGAAAGTTCCTCGGAGGTATCTTCATCCTTGACATCGAGCCGACCGGTGAATACGCTGAACCAATTCCGCTTGTCCTGATGCGACAGGGAAGCGCCGCGCAGTACCGCATGATTGACGAATTCATTCTGCGAGCCCTCGTAAAAAGCACCATAGCGGGCTTCGAGCCCGGTCCTGTCGAGTGGACCGCCGACATAGTACGTCTCGGGACGCATGATGCTGCGACGCTCATGCCCGCCGTTCCAGTCATCATTCGTTTCTTCTTCCGAGCCCCAGCCCGAGGCTTCGTAGCTCGTGAGCTGGGAGTTCAGCGTCGCATGGAATGTTATCGGCGTTTTCGGGACATCGGCATCGATGTTGAGCTTCAGCTCTTTCTGCCAGCGCGTGCGGTGGTTCGTGCCGCCGTGCTCGGCGTCTTCGTTATAGCCGTCATGGGCGGCTTTCTCGTATTTCTGGGCAAAGGAACCCGTCAGGCGGACATTTTCCTGCTTCTTCTCGAGGCGGGTGACGCGGACGCCGAGGTCGTCGAGGTCATCGCGGAATTCGTCCGAGAGCTTTGTGATGAGTTCCTGGTCGGCCGGGGTTGCTTTGGCCATATGGGTGCGGGCGTTCGCTATGATCTGGGCCATGTCGTAGCGCGTCATGAGCGCGTCGCCGCGGAATGAGCCATCATCGTAGCCGGTCAGTATGCCATCCTTGGCGAGCTGCTCGATGGCCGGATAGGCCCAGTGGTCCTGTGGCACATCGTTGAAAAGCGTGTTCGAGGCCGCCGAGGCACTGAGCGGAGCGGCGGCAGCCATCGTCAGGGCGGCGAGCACAGTCAGTGTGAGTTCGTTGTTTTTCATGGTAATCCTCCTATTCTGCAGACGGGCTGGTTCAGAAGCCGAAGCTCAGGCAGCTGTAAAACTTTTCACGGAATATATGGTTCCTGGCGGTCAGTGAGTGACCATTGCCGTATTTCAGCGTGAGCTGGACATTGGGCAGTATATTGTAGAAGCAGCCCATCGCGAGGCCGGCGACGCCGCGATCGATCTCATCGCTCCATGTCGTCTTTATATACGTGTCTGGTGCGAGGTGATGGTAGCCGATATAGGCACCGAACATATGGCGGCGCTCCGTAGATATGCCGGGATTGCCACGATAGAATATATCGAATGTGCCGCCGCGCGAGTGGCTGTTCGGGCCATGCTGGTTGCCCTGGGCATATACGGCCTGAGCCTGCACGTTGCGCAGGAGGCGGTAGTTCGCCGTGATGGCTCCGATGTAGAGCGGCTCGCGATGGTAGGCGGCCGAATCGTAGCGATAGGCACCGAGCGAGCCGGAGAGGCGCTTGTTGAATGTGCGGTCGACGACCAGGCCATAGGCTTTCTTCGTGACCCGGCGCGACCGGTCGATGGTGCCATCGAGGTTGCTGTAGGCATTGTCGCCGCCCAGACCGCCATTGGCGTAGAGGTCGGCTTCCTCCGCTGCTGGCAGGGGATTCTTACCATCGCGCGAGAGGTGCGTCGTGCCGGAGCTGTCGCGCACGACGCTGTAGTTGCCATGGGCGCGGATGTTGTCGCTCCAGACATTGGACGGCTCAGCGTCCACGGTATAGGAGCCGTCGGCGTGCTGTACCCAGTTCGCCTTGATCGGATTGCCGAGGTCGCCGTCGCCGCAGTCGAGTACGCCGGCAAAGCCGTGGACCGCATAGTTCTTGCCCCAGTGGTCGAGCTCCAGGCCCTGGATATTCGCCGCCATGACATAGCCGGTCTGTACCCAGGGACAGAAATCGCCGATTTTGGCATAGAGGCCGGTATGTGGCAGCTGCCCATCGAGATGATATTCATCGAGGCGCATGACGTCGCGGCGGTCGTGGCCGCCATTCCAGTCACCGCCGATGATCTCGCCGTCGTTCAGACCGACCTTCGCATTCGAGCCGAGTTTCGTGACGAAGCCGGTATAGAATGTCCAGTCGCCGGCGAGGCCGGTTAGTCTGGCCTGCGGCTTTATGTCGATTTCTTTTTCCCACCAGTTGCCGCCGTGGCGCTTGGCAGCGCTCGTGTAGTTGATCAGTAATTTCTGCTGCAGGTTGCCATGGATGACGATGTTATCGTTTACTTTTTTCTGGTGCTGCTCGAGCTCGCTGATGCGCTGCTTCAGCGAGTTCAGCTCGGCCAGCTCATCGTGGAACTCGTGCTCCAGCTGTCTGATCAACGCTTGGTCGTCCGGTGCAGCTTTCGCCTCATGGGCCATGGCACTGGCGACGAGCTTGGCCATCTGATAGCGCGTGACGATGCGCTCGCCATCGAACTTCTGCACGCCCATGCCGCTCAGCAGGCCATCAGCTTTCAGCTGGGCGACGGCTCCATACGCCCAATGTCCCTGCGGTACATCAGCGAACATCTCCTGACCGCTGGCCGCACTGGCTGCGCCACAGGTGCTCCAGATGACAGCTCCGGCACCCAGCATGGCCATTAGTTGCTGTGTTTTCATAGGATTCTCCTCCCCATACTTCTGAATCTCCTTCTCGTCTCAATTGTTTATTCGATATTTTATTTGATTTGACGCTTTTTATGATAGTATTGTTTAGTTAATATGTCAATATATTTTTACTAAAAATAATGGCGATATAAAGATATTTTTAGTAAAATAATGAAATAAGAGCGCCAAAAAGCCTGCAAATACAAGAAAATAAGAGGCAGTTGGACTAATGTTCGCGAAAAATATCTAAAAAACACTAGAAAACTATTGACTAAGTTTAGTAAAATATGTAGAATAAACATCAAGATAGTTCATTCAAAGAACGAGAGCGAGGTCTGATCAATCATGAAGAGGGCGGGAAGAATATGGCGCTGGCTGCTGCTGGCCTTGCTGGTGATGACCGGCATCATCTGTCTGGGCGGCTGCGGCCAGGACAGGAGCATGACGGAGGATGGACGCGTGCGGCTGTCGTATGCAATATGGGATAAGAACCAGCAGCCGGCCATGCAGGCCATCGTCGATGAATTCGAAGCGGAGAATCCCGATATAAAGGTCGATATACAGATCATCCCGTGGAATCAGTACTGGACGAAGCTCGAGGCCGGGGCGATGAGCAAGACGATGCCGGATGTTTTCTGGATGCATCCGCAGAGTTTCGTGCGCTACGCGTCGAACGATATCCTGCTCGACCTGACCGGCCAGCTCGGTGATGACTATGATGCGGCGAATTATCCGCAGGGATTGTCCGATTTCTATACGTATGATGGTCATCAGTATGCCGTGCCCAAGGACTATGATACGGTGGCGCTCTGGTATAACAAGAAGCTGTTCGATGCGAAGGGCATCCCGTATCCGGATGAGACCTGGGACTGGGCGAAGCTCGTCGAGGTGGCTCAGCAGCTGACCGATGCCGACAATGGCATATATGGTTTCCTCGCCCCGCCCGACCAGCAGGCGCTCTACTATGATTTCGTTTATCAGAATGGCGGCGAGATATTGAACGCGGACAAGACGAGGTCGGGCTATCGCGAGCCGGCGACGCAGGAGGCCATCCAGTTCGCAGTGGATCTGAGCCAGAAATATCATGTGTCGCCTACGGTACAGCAGTTCGCCGATATGAGCCGCGAGCAGTATTTCCAGTCCGGGCGGGCGGCCATGGCCTTCTTCGGCTCGTGGATGCTGGCGGATTTCAAGAAGAATGATTACCTGAGGGAGAACTGCGATATCGCCCCGCTGCCCCGCGGGCGGAAGCGTGCCACGATATACAGCGGGCTCGGCAACGCGGCCAGTGCCCAGACGAAGCATCCGGCGGAGGCGCGGCGGTTCCTGGCTTTCCTCGGCAGCCGGAAAGCGATGGAGCTGCAGGCGCAGGCCGTCATCCCTGCCTATAAGGGGACGGAGCAGGAATGGCTCGCAGCCAATGATATGTTCCATGCCTCGGTATATACGGACGGCCTGGACTATGCGGTCATATTCCCGAACTCGGCCACGCGTGAGAAATGGATGCTCGTCGAGACCGAGATCCTGTCAAAGGCATGGTCAGGAGCGATGACGGTGCCGCAGGCCTGTGAGAAGCTGGCTGACCGCATAGACGACTATCTGGCTACGGAAAGGGAATGAGGAAATGCTTAAACTGACGCGCCGCAGGCAGGATTATGCCTGGGGGTATCTCATGGTGGCGCCGACGGTGATCGGCGTGCTGATACTGAATATCTATCCGCTGCTCAAAAGCTGCTATCTGAGCTTTACCCAGAGTACGGGTTTCGGCCATGCGCACTTCATCGGTCTCGCCAACTATGTGCGCATGATGCATGACCCGGATGTCTGGCAGGCGCTGGTCAATACGCTGATCTATACGGCGGTATCGGTCGTCATCGGCGTATTCCTCTCGCTCGTCGTGGCGGTGCTGCTGAACCAGCATATCCGAGGCCGGGGCATATATCGCACAATCTATTTCCTGCCGGTCGTCTCGGCGCCGGCGGCTGTCGCCATGGTCTGGCGCTGGCTCTACAATGCGGATGCCGGCCTGTTCAACAGCCTGCTGCAGTCCGTGGGGCTGCCGGCTGTACACTGGCTGACCGACCCGCATACCGCGCTGTTCGCGATCATCATCGTCGGCATATGGAGCATGGTCGGCTACAATATGGTCCTGCTGCTGGCCGGGCTGCAGGAGATTCCACGCTCGTACTACGAGGCGGCGGAGATCGACGGTGCCGGACCGGTGCGGCAGTTTTTCTCGATCACGCTGCCGATGATTTCGCCGACGCTTTTCTTCGTCGTCGTGACGTCCATCATCGGCGGGCTGCAGGTATTTGATTTCATATTCATGATGATCGAGCCGATGAATACGGCGATGGAGTACACGCAGTCGCTCGTGTATCTGTTCTACAAGCAGTCCTTCATGATGGGCGACCGCAGCTACGGGGCGGCCATCGTCATGCTGCTGCTGGTCATCACGCTGGTGATCACGGCTGTCCAGATGAAGCTGCAGAAGAAATGGGTGCACTATAATGACTGAGAGGTGAAGTCTGATGGAACGCAAACATTGGTTGATACATATCGTCCTGATCCTGGGCGCGGTGACGATGCTCGTGCCTTTCTACTGGATGCTCGTGACGTCGCTGAAGACCCTGGTCGAATCGACGCAGGTGCCACCGACGCTGTGGCCGCAGACATTCGTCTGGACCAACTACAGCGATGTATGGAACAGCCTGCCGTTCGCCGCCTTCTATGTGAACACGTTCGGCATGATATTCTTCCGCATCATCGGTTCGGTATTCTTCAGCGCTACGGCTGCTTATGCCTTTGCCCGGCTCGAGTTCCCGGGGCGGGATATGCTGTTCGGGCTTGTGCTCGTGACGATGATGATTCCGGGACAGCTTTTCCTGATCCCGCAGTATGAGATCGTAGCCCGGCTGGGACAGGTCGATACGCTGTTCGCGCTCGTCATGCCCGGACTCGTCAGCGCTTTCGGCACATTCCTGCTGCGGCAGTTCTTCCTGGGCATTCCGAAGGAGCTCGAGGAGGCGGCCATACTCGATGGCTGCAACCGCTGGCAGATATTCTGGAAAGTGATGCTGCCGCTGGCGCGCTCCGGACTCGTGGCGCTCGGTATATTCACGGCCCTGTTCGCCTGGAAGGACCTCATGTGGCCGCTCATCGTGAATACATCGCTCGATGAGATGCCGCTGGCTTCGGGACTGGCCAGCCTGCAGGGGCAGTATTCGACGAACTTCCCTCAGCTCATGGCGGGTTCCGTCATAGCGATATGGCCGATGGTCGTGCTGTTCATCATATTCCAGAAGCAGTTCATCCAGGGTGTGGCCGGTACAGGCTCGAAGTCTTGAGCGTCTGCAGCGTTAGAAGGAGTTACATTTTATGATTACATTTGATCGTGAGGCCCATCTGTTCCATATCCGGACGCCGCATACGAGCTATATCATGGACATCGTGTCGGGCGGCTGGCTGCGTCATCTGTACTGGGGCGCGCGGCTGGAGCACTGGCACGGGGCGGCGGCAATGCCGATGATGGACCGGTCGTTCGCACCGAATCCGGCCGATACCCCGCCGGACCGCCGGTTCTCGCTCGATACATTGGCGCAGGAATATCCGGCCCATGGCAATTCGGATATGCGGGAGCCGGCCGTGCGGGTGGCACAGGAGGATGGCTCGCGCATCACTGATCTGCGGTATGTGAGCTATGATATCGTGCCGGAGAAGAAGAAGCTGCCGGGACTGCCGGCGGTCTATGCGGACCAGACGGCGGCCGAGACGCTGGAGATCACGCTGCGCGATGCGGTGACGGGGCTCGAGGTCGTGCTGAGCTATGCCGTGCTCGCTGACAGCGATGCCATCATGCGCAGCGTGTGGTTCACGAACCGGGGCCTCCGTGCCGTGACGCTGGAGCGGGCGCTCAGCGCCTGCATCGATATCGGCGGCCTGCAGGGCTATGAGCTGCTCTGGCTGCCGGGCGCCTGGGCGCGCGAGCGTCAGGTCGAGCGCCGTCCGCTCGGACATTGCCGTCAGGTTGTGGAGTCGCGGCGCGGGGCGAGCAGCCCTCAGGAAAATCCTTTTCTCGCGCTCGTGGCGCCGGGGACGGATGAGACCCATGGGGAGGTCTACGCGCTGAGTTTCATATACAGCGGCAGTTTCGCGGCCTTCGCAGAGATGGATCAGTTCGATGTCACGCGGCTGGCCATCGGGCTGAATCCCTTTGATTTCAGCTGGGAGCTGCAGCCGGGAGAAAGCTTTGTGACGCCGGAGGCGGTGCTGCTGTATGCGGCCGGCGGCCTCGGGGAGATGTCGCGCGGGTTCCATGCTTTGTACCGGCATCATCTCATGCGCGGCTGCTGGCGCGACTGGGAGCGCCCCATACTCGTGAATAACTGGGAGGCGACGTATTTCGATTTTGACGCCGCGAAGCTCTGCCGGCTCATCGACAAAGCGGCTGAGCTGGGGATGGAGCTCATGGTGCTCGACGATGGCTGGTTCGGCCATCGCAATGATGACCGGTCCTCGCTCGGAGACTGGAGCGAGGATTCGCAGAAACTGCCCGAGGGTCTGGAGGGGATCGCGCAGCATGCGCAGGAAAAGGGCATCCGCTTCGGTCTCTGGTTCGAGCCGGAGATGGTCTCGGAGGACAGCGAGCTCTATCGTTCGCATAGCGACTGGGCCATGGCGGTGCCGGGGCGTCCGAAGTCGACGGGCCGCAGCCAGTACGTGCTCGATCTCTCCCGCCGCGAGGTGCAGGACTATGTGATAGCAGCCGTGGCGGATGTCATCAGGCGGGTGAAGGTCAGCTATGTGAAATGGGATATGAACCGCCATATGACCGAGGTCTATTCGCGGGCCCTGCCCGCCCGGCGACAGAAGGAGACGGGCCACCGCTATATGCTCGGGCTTTACCGCATCATGGAGGAGCTGCGGGAGCAGTTCCCGACGGTGCTGTTCGAGAGCTGCTCGGGAGGCGGCGGCAGGTTCGATCCCGGCATGCTCTACTATATGCCGCAGACGTGGGCCAGCGATGATAGCGATGCCGTGGAGCGGCTGGCTATACAGTATGGTACGAGCCTCGTCTATCCGCCGCAGGCCATCGGTGCCCATGTATCCGCCATACCGAACCATCAGACCGGGCGGCAGGAGCCGCTGGTGACGCGGGCGCTCGTGGCGATGGCGGGGACGTTCGGCTATGAGCTCGATATCACGCGGTTCACGCCAGAGGAAAGCCGGGAGGTGCAGGAGCAGATCGCCCTGTTCAAGGAGCTGCGGCCGCTGTTTTATCATGGGGAGCTGTACCGGCTGCTCGTGCCGGCGCGCCGCGGCGATGCTGCGGCCTGGCTGGTGGTATCGCCGGATCGCCGGCAGGCTTTCCTGACCTATGTGCAGCCGCTCGCCATGCCCAATCCGCCGCATCGTTTCCTGAAGCTGGCCGGACTGGACAGTAATCTGAGCTATGAAGTCCGTGAGCGGCTGACCTCGGCGCGCGAGCACTATCCGCAGGCCCCGCAGAGCTGGCTGGAGCACGGACCGTTGCAGCAGGGCAGCCAGGTATTCGGCGGAGATGAGCTGATGCAGGCCGGTATCTGCCTGCCCGTGCTCATGGGTGACTATCAGGCGTTCGGCTGGGAGCTGACCGCCGTGGAGGAGGAGTAAATATGGCCGAGGTCAGACTGGAACATATACGCAAAGCATACGGTGACAACGTCATCGTCAAGGATTTCGATCTGACGATCAGAGATAAGGAGTTCATGGTATTCGTCGGGCCGTCAGGCTGCGGAAAATCGACGACCCTGCGCATGATCGCGGGACTCGAGGATATCACGTCGGGAAAGCTGTACATCGGGGACAAGCTGATGAATGATGTGTCGCCGAAGGACCGCGATATCGCCATGGTCTTCCAGAACTATGCGCTGTATCCGCACATGACGGTGTACGAGAATATGGCGTTCGGGCTCAAGATGCGCCATGTGCCGAAAGATGTCATAAAGCGCAAGGTGCAGGAGGCGGCGGCCTCGCTGCAGCTGACAGAGCTGCTCGACCGCAAGCCGAAAGCGCTGTCGGGCGGGCAGCGCCAGCGCGTGGCCATGGGGCGGGCCGTCGTGCGCGAGCCGTCGGTATTCCTGATGGATGAGCCGCTGTCGAACCTCGACGCCAAGCTGCGCGGCACGATGCGCACGGAGATCTCACGTCTGCATCAGCGTCTGCAGACGACGATGATCTACGTCACGCATGACCAGACGGAGGCCATGACGCTGGGCGACCGCATCGTCGTGCTGAATGATGGCGTCATCCAGCAGGTCGATACGCCGATGAATCTCTATCGTCATCCGTGTAATAAATTCGTGGCCGGTTTTATCGGCAGCCCGAGCATGAATTTCCTGCCCGCCCGCATCGTCGGCGAGGAGGGCGAGGTATATCTCGAGGGCGACGGATTCCATGCCAATGTCTCGTATGACATGGCGCAGAAACTCGTAGATGTCGGAGCGCGCGAAGTCCTGCTCGGCGTGCGGCCGGATGATATCCATGATGCGGGCGTGCTGCTGGCTGACAAAAAGGAAATCGCTGGCCAGGGGAACGTCGAGATCGTGGAGCAGCTCGGCGCTACGACGCTGCTGCACATGCGTCTCGGGACGCAGCAGATCGTAGCCTCCATGCCGGGCGGGCAGGAATATGCGGTCGGACAGCAGGTGCCGCTCGTATTCAATATCGACAATCTGCATGTATTCAGCACTCATGATGAGCGGAATCTCATGCTCTGAGCCGGCGGAGTCTGGCGGTAAAGGAGGCATCTATGCATTCTGATTTGCGTTTGGGCCGCTGCCTGGCAGCGGTGATACTGGCGGCCGGACTGGCGGTGCCTGTATGGGGGATGACCGGGCCGGCAGCGTCCGCTGCCTCTCTGACAGCCGGGGCTGAGGACGTGCGGCCGGACAGCGAGGGCTGGGTGCGGCGCGTGCGGCCGGTGGAGCCGCAGGCCAGGCTGACGGCAGCGGATATCGCACTGCCGGCATCCGTGCGGCTCGCCGACCGGGCAGCTTCGCCGCGGACCGTATATCTGGCCCGCCTGCTGAAGGGCGTGGAGAGATCGCCCTATGTGCTCTACGGCCACCAGAATGATCTGCACCACAAGGCGAATGCGTCGGCAGCCAGTCCTTCGGATACGTTCATCGATGTCGGCGATTATCCGGCGGTCTCGGGATTCGATTTCCAGGCGCTCGAGCATGGCGAGTTCGAGCTGACGCCGGCTGAGCAGCAGCAGGGACTGACGCTCATAGAGAAAATGGCGCGCATCTGCGAGTCCGGCGACCAGCAGGGAGTCCTATTCACAGCTTCCGCTCATATGCCGAATTTCGCAGTAGTGGCGAAGCGGGGCCGGAAAGATGGAGCCTATGACTACACCGGCTATACGACTCCGGTCGTCGAGGGGGATGTCGTCCGGCGCATCATGCCGGGTGGTGACCTGAATGAGTGCTATCGCGGCTATCTCGATATGATGGCCGACATGGGGAAGCGTCTGGCGCAGAAAGATATCCCGCTGATCGTGCGGCTGTTCCATGAGAACGATGGCAGCTGGTTCTGGTGGGGAGCGGCGCATTGTACGCCCGAGCAGTATGTGGCGCTCTATCGCTATACCGTAGAGTATCTGCGCGATGTAAAGGGCGTGCATAATTTCCTTTATGCTTATTCGCCGGGCGGGCCGGTGCGGAGCAGGGCGGATTTCCTCGAGCGCTATCCCGGCGATGCCTATGTGGATATCATAGGCTTCGATACGTATCAGCGCGATGGGCAGAGTGACGCGGAGTTCCAGCGGCTCGTCGGCGACTCCCTGGACGTGCTGCATGATTTCGCCGCCCGGCATCACGATAAGATCGTCGCGCTCACGGAGACAGGGCTCATCGAGGACGGCCATGCGCTGCGACAGCGCGGCAGCGCCGGCAAGCACTGGTTCACCGGCATGCAGCGGTTGCTCGGCCAGCATCAGGTCAGTTATTTTATGACCTGGTCGAACGATGATGCCAGGACGTTTTTCGAGCCGTTCATGGTCGACGATGAGCGTGGGCATGAGCTCATCAATGAGTTCGTAGATTTTTACAATATGCCGGGATCGATCTTTGCCCACCAGCTGCCTTGAGCCGATTTTATTCGATGCTAAGGGGATGTAACGAAATAGCAAGCCTAAGCATGTAGTACCGCGGCAGGCATGATTCCTCCATTCCGCTATTGTGGTTTGGCTAAAATAAAATTTTTCCCAATTAATAGGTCCCTTGAAAGTACTTAAACGCGCTACGCTTGAACGA
>CACXCN010000034.1 GCA_902766095.1 uncultured Selenomonas sp.
GAAAAAGAATGGCGTCACGAAGGAAGAAATGGCGGCCCTGCTCACGCACGTGGCCTTCTACGCCGGCTGGCCGAACGCCTGGGCCGCATTCCCGATGGCCAAGGAAGTATATGCGGACGCAAAGGACTCCGAAGGCCGCGGTGGCTTCTTCGGCCTCGGGCAGCCGAACGATACCTATGCGAAGTATTTCACGGGCCAGTCCTATCTGAACGTGCTCACGAAGTCCGGCGATCCCATCACGATCTGCAATGTCACGTTCGAGCCGGGCTGCCGCAATTTCTGGCATATCCACCATGCCAAACAGGGCGGCGGTCAGACCATCATCTGCGTCGATGGCGAGGGCTGGTATCAGGAGGAGGGCAAAGCCCCGCAGAGCCTGAAGCCCGGCGACATCGTCGAGATTCCGGAAGGCGTGAAGCATTGGCACGGTGCCAAGCGGGGCAGCTGGTTCTCGCATCTCGCTTTCGAGATACCAGGCACCGAGGCGAGCAACGAGTGGTGCGAGCCGGTCACAGAGGAAGAGTATCCGCAGGACTGACGCTTGAAAATAAACGAAAAACAGGGGCCGTATGCTTTCATGAGCATGCGGCTCCCGTTTTGTGTGGTTCTGTTTACTTTACTTTACAGCTTTTATATCATCGAAATAGAAATGGGAATCTACAGCTTCCTTGCCGTTCGTGTTGCAGTACAGCGCGAAATGCTGGACGGCTGCGGCATTGAACGTGCCGCCGTTCTTGCCGACGAAGCGGCTGAACGGGATGTTCACGACCTGCGGGGTCGTCGTCTTGGCGATATCGGTCAGGTCGACTTCGAAATCCTCACCATCGGAGTTCAGCTGGCAGATGAGCTTCTGTCCCTGACCATCCGGCTTCACCCAGAACGATACGCCCTTGGCCTGCGACCAGTCAGCCCCCTTGAGGCTCTTGATGATGCCGGCATAGCCGCCCGGCAGGATATGATAGTGGAAATCGAGCCCGCTCTCGCCGGCCTCGCGCTCGCTCGACAGCGAGGCATCCACGGAGCAGCCGGCACCGCAGTTCGTCGAGTAGGCACCGCGCACAAGACTGCTGTCGCCATAGTAGCTCTCGAAATCATCGACGCGCAGCGGGTCGGCCGGCGGAGCCGGCAGGTTGTAGAGGACGCTGATACTGTCGGCCGGCTTGCCGTCGAGATCCAGCTCGATGCTGCCCAATGTCTTGCCTATCGCCTGCAGGTTTTCTGCCGACAGCGTGGCCGTGACGTATCCCTGAGTCGTACGCTGCGCCGGCAATGTGGCTACGGCAGCGCCGTCGCGCTTCTTCAGCACGAAGCTGGCCTGCTTGTAGTCACCGGCCGCTTTGGCCTTCAGCTCCATCGGTGCCAGCAGGCGCTGCATAGAGCCCGGTGACGTGATGTAGCCATACTCGGCCAGCGCCGGGCGCGCCGTCGTCTGAGCTTTCTTCAGGTTCGGCATCTGACCGGCGAATACCGTCTGCGGCGAGTTGTAGAAGTTGATGAAGGCATTGACCTCCTCATGGCCGCGCTTCGGCGTCACGAGGTACGGCTCGGCGAAATTCCCCTCATCGAAGTTCGCCCATGTCATGAGATAGGCCATGTTCTGCGGCGCGACTTTTGCCAGAGCCTCATTGAGCCAGTTCAGACGCGTGTTACCGGATTTCGCCAGGCCACCGCCCTTATCGCCGACGAGCACGCCGGTCTCGGTGACGGCGGCTACCTTATCATGCTCGCTCGCGAATCTGTCAACGGCTTTCATCGTGCTCACGAAGCCATCGAACCAGTTATCCTGGACCTGTGGATCGCGATGGTACATATCGAAGCCCACGATATCGATGAAGGCATCACCCGGATAGCGCGCAGCGTAGTCGGCCGAATCGATGATCGGGCCGCCCGGCGAGTAGGCGTAGAGCAGGTTGTGCAGCCCCTTCACATCGCGCATGTACTCGACCGTATAGCGGAAGAGATTCTTGAATTCGCTGGCCGAGCAGTGCGCAGCGCCCCACCAGAACCAGCTGCCTGTATTCTCATGGAACGGGCGGAAGATAACCGGCTCGTCGACCGCCTGCATGCGGCCGAGGAAGTCCGCCACCATATCGAGATAGCCAGTATAGACCTTGTTGAGGTCACCGCCGGGCATGATGCGCGTCACGACATTGCCGCCCGTCACGTTCGGCGAGTAGCCGGTATAGTCATAGTGGCCATTCACGAGCGGCTTCTGCGCGACCTCGGCGAAGTTCGGCATGTGGCAGGACATCGTGAGCAGCGCGCCCTTCTTGACGGCCGGCATCACGAGCCGTGTGAGCTTCTCCGCATACGTCACATGGTTTGCCCGCTCCTCGTCGGTCAGCTCGAGCTCATCGCCCGTCAGCGCGAGGCCATCGACGCCGACGATACCCGAGAAATCATGGACCATATCCTCGGTATCGGAGCGGCCCGGCAGATTCTTGGCTACCTTGCGGTTCATCTCATTCTGATGCGCATAGATCAGCTGATCCGTATGCGCGAGCGCCTTCAGATAGGCAAAGGCAGCGGCGGTGTGCGGCGTAGCCTGCGGATCGACGAGCGGCACCGTCTGATCGAGATTCAGCTTGGCGAGGTCGACCGGCTGCTGCGGCTTCACCTTCGCCTTTACCGCCACATAGCCATCCGGCACCTTCTCATAGCCGAGCTTTATGGCATCGATGTAGAACTCACCATGATAGTCCGTATTGCTGCCCACGACGCTGACCATGAAATATTTCAACGGGGCATCAATCGGGCGGAACGTGACTTTCACCGGCACGACTTTCCAGCCATCGCCCGCGTCTTTGGCCTTGTCCAAATCGATATCGGCCAGAGCATTGATGGCTTCCTGATCCTTGTCATTCTTCGCGTAGACCTTCGTCTTGAGGCTGCCGGCGGTCATATTCTGCGGCTGATAATAGAGGTTGTAGGATACGACATTATTGCCCGCCGCCTGCAGTGGCTGCTGCGCGGCCTTGGCATACTCGAGCTTCACCTCGGACCAGCTGGACGAGGCGGTCGGCCGATAGTCGACCGTCATCTGCAGCGAGCCCTTGTATTTATCCGAGTGCTCGACCTTGGCCTGTCCCTTGTAGGACCATTTGCCGCCGTATTTCCAGCCTTCCTTATCCTTGGCGAATTCCCAGTTCACCGCCTTAGCCTTCGCGGCCTCCGCCTGAGCTGGCAGCACTGCCTGCCAGACGGCCGGAGCCTCGTATGACTGCGGCAGGAATCCCGGCACAGCCAGGAACATGCCGGCGGAGAGCGTCAGCGGCACCAAACGTCTAAGTACATCGTGTTTCAAAGCAAATCCCCTGTCCTTTCTCACACTAAAAGCTTTATTTCAGCTGCGTGTAGTCGATATTCTGCCTAGCGAATACAGTCGTCGGATCATTGTAGAACGTGATGAAGTCATTGATCATCTCATGGCCGCGCGTCGCATCGATCATATAGGGCTGGTCGAAATTCTGCTCGCTGAAGTTGGCCCAGGTCATGAAATAGGCCATATGATATTTTTCCATGACCTTGGCGGCATCGAGGAACCAGCTCTTGTAGCTGTTGCGCGTCCGCGCGAGAGCGCTGTTGCCCACGAGCATGCCCGTCTCGGTGACCGCTGCCACTTTGTGGTGGGCTTTGGCAAACGTGCTGACGATATCCAGATTCTGCGAGAATTTCTCCTCGAGGAAGCCATCGCCGCGCTCCGGATTGCGATGATACATATCGAGTCCCGCAATATCTACATAGGAGCTGCCCGGATACGTCAGAGCATAGTCCCCCTCGCTGTTCAGACGGCTGCCATCCGGCGAATAGACGTAGAGCATATTGTGCAGGCCCTTTCCCTGCAGGTATTGCTCGGTGTAGCGGAACAGCGCTATGAAGTCGCTCGATGACACATGGCCCGTTCCCCACCAGAACCAGTCGCCGTTATTCTCATGGAAAGGCCGGAACAGCAGTGGCACATCAGCGTCCTGCAGCTGCCGGTCGAAATCGGCCACCAGATCCAGATAGCCTGTGTAGACCTCGTTGAGGTCGCCGCCCGGCAGGATGCGCTGCGCGACATTGCCGTTGAAATGATTCGGCGAATAGCCGCTGTAGTCATAGCGCCCGTCCGTCTTGCCCTTCTTCGCGACTTCGGCGAAGTTCGGCATATGGCAGGACATCGTCACGATGGCTCCGGCCCGATCCGCCTTTATAGCGATGCGGGCCAGCTTCTGAGGCAGTGTCAGACCAGCCTCCTTCTCGGCCGGAGTCAGCTCGAGCTCGCTCCCCGTCAATGCCAGACCATCCACTCCGACGACCGCCGGATAGTCGCCGACGATATCATACGTATCCGAGTCACTCGGCAGATCCTTTCCGACCTTGCGATGCATATCATTCTGATGGCCGTACAGGATGCTGCCTGAGGTCTGCACCGCCGTCAGGTATTTCAGCAACGCTACGGTCCGCGGCGTGGCCTGCGGATCAGCCGTGCGCACGCTCTGCGGTATGGCGAGCTTCGCCGCTGCCAGCGGTGTCTGCGGCTCGACCGGCGTCACTTTGGCGACATAGCCATCCTTGTCCGGCTTCACTTTGGCTGCGGCCGATACCGTCGCCGCCATCGGCATACCGCTGTCCGGCAAGCATATGCTGCCGCCTGCTCCCAGCATCATCAGCACCAGCGCTCCCCCGATCGCGCGCCGGAGCTTCTTCTTCTCATACATCGAAAAATACCTCCCAATGGATATTGATTATTTTGATTTCGTTTTACTATAGTATATTTCCTTTTATATGTTATGTCAAATTATTTTTTTATTATTCGTTTATTTTCACTCAAGCCAGCAATCAATAATTTCTGCAACGATCAGTACGCACTGGCGGAGCAGCTCATAGGTGCCGGCCAGATATTTTCTTTGCCGTAGCTTTCGTTACAGACGCCGGGCTGGCTATGATATAATATATACCCATCCCAAGAAAACAAAGCGTGACTGATATAAAGGATGAGTACCATGAAAGAAAGCAAATACACCGATGACCGCATCACCCAGCTCCAGAGCTACCTCGAGCGTCTGGCTCAGGGCGAGAGCCTCGATAGCGTCCGGACTGACTTTGTCCAGCATTTTCAGACCGTCGAGCCTACAGAGATCATGAAAGCCGAGCAGGAGCTGATGCGCCGCGGCACGCCGCTCACCACGGTACAGAAGCTCTGCGATCTGCACTCCGCGCTGTTCCATGGCTCGACCTGCACCGAGCAGGCTGCTGCCCGGCCGGCGGCACCGGCTCCCAGTCCGGCGGCCGCAGGTCCGGCAGTATCGCCCAGCACCGGTCTGGCCTATACCGACCGCGAGGAGGCCGCCCGGCATCTGGCCGGTCTCACCGGCCACCCGCTCCGCATGTTCAGTCAGGAGAACCGTGCGCTCGAGCTGCTGCTGAAGCAGGCGCAGAAAGCCATAACGAACCTGGCTGTCACTCCGGAGCTGCTCATCCGGCTGCGCGATATCGCCATACACTACGCGAAGAAAGGCGACCTGCTCTATCCGCTGCTGAAGGTGAACTACGGCATCACCGGTCCCTCCGATGTCATGTGGACCGTAGATGATGAGATACGCGACGAGCTGAGCCGCCTGATCAAAGCCCAGTTGCAGGATGAGAGCTGGTATGATCAGCTGGGCCGCGTGCTGAAGCGCGCCGGCGAAATGATATACAAGGAGGACAATATCCTCCTGCCGATCTGCGCCGTCACATTCACGGAGCAGGAATGGTATGGGATATACCATGATGCCAAGGACTACGATTGCGCCTTCTGCCTGCCGCGCGAGGTCTGGCCGGCCGCTGAGGCCGCTGCTGAGACGGCTACGGCAGCTGCCCCGCAGCCAGCGCCAGCCGCTCCCCTGACTGCCGACAGCGAGATCTATATGCCGGGCGGCCATATGACCGTAGCACAGCTCACCGCCCTGCTCAACACTCTCCCGCTCGAGATATCTTTCGTCGATGCTGACAATATCAACCGCTTCTTCAACGAGGGGCATAAGGTGTTCAAGCGCCCGCACATGGCCATCGACCGCGAGGTATTCTCCTGCCATCCGCCGAAAATCGAGCCCATGGTCCGTCGCATCATCGACAGCTTCCGCGCCGGCACCCGCGACAAGGTTCCCGTCTGGATGGAGCGGAACGGCCGCTCCATGCTCGTGACCTACATGGCCGTCCGCGACCGGAACCACAACTACGTCGGCACGATGGAGCTCATACAGGATATGGAGTTCGCCAAAGAGCATTTCCAGGCGGTAAACGCCGCCCGCCCTCTCCAGACCAATCCCCAGGACCTCTACTGAAGGATATTCCCATAAAAAAGTACCGCGACGGGTATGAAAACCTGCCGCGGTACTTTTTTATATGCTGACCGGCTGCTGCCCGGGTTCAGAGCTTTTTCCAATCTGCATTCTGCTTGGCGAATACGGATACCGGATCGTTATAGAAATCCACGAAGTCATTGACCATCTCATGACCGCACTCCTCATCGACCATATAGGGCTGATCGAAATTCTTTTCATTGAAGTTCGACCAGGTCAGGAAATAGGCCATGTGGTGCTTGGCCATGATATGGCTGGCATCGGTGAACCACTGATGGTATCTGATACCATTCTTGGCCATGGCGCTGTTGCCGCAGAGTATGCCGGTCTCAGTCACCGCCGCGACCTTATGATGGCTCGCGGCGAATTTCTCCACGATGTCCAGCGTATTCGGGAACTCCTCATCGAGGAAGCCGTCGCCGCGCTCGGGATCGCGCGCATACATGTCGAGGCCGCAGATATCGATATAGCGGTTGCCGGGATAGCGCACGGCATAATCCGCCTCGCTGTGCGTCTCGCCGCCGCCCGGCGAATAGGCATAGAGCATATTGTGCAGACCTTTGCCCTGCAGGTACTGCTCCGTATAGATGAACAGCTGACGGAACTCCTCCTCGGTGCAGTGGCCGGCTCCCCACCAGAACCAGCTGCCCATATTCTCATGAAATGGGCGGAATATCAGCGGCACATTCGCTGCCTGCAGATAGCTGTCGAACTCGGCAACCAGGTCGAGATAGCCGTTGAATACTTCGTTCAAATCTCCCCCCGGCAATATCCGGCTGACGACATTGCCGCCCGTATGATCCGGCGAATAGCCGGTATAGTCATAATGCCCGTCTACCTTAGGGCGCTTCGCGACCTCGGCAAAATTCGGCATGTGGCAGCTCATTGTGACGATGGCTCCTTTGCTGTCCGCCTTGATGGCGATATCAGCGAGCTTGCGGGCCAGCGTCCTGCCCTTCGTCTTGTCCTGCGCCGACAGCTCCAGCTCGTTGCCCGTCAGCGCCAGCCCGTCCATGCCGACGACGGCCGGATAGTCGCCCGTGATATCATAGGTATCCGAGTCCGAAGCAATCGCTTTGCCGACTTTGCGGTGCATATCATTCTGATGTCCGTACAGGATATGCCCCGACTGCGACACGCCATGCAGATAGCGCAGCAATGCCTGCGCCTCCGGAGTCGCCGCACTGTCGGCCAGGTGCACGGCTGACGGTATCTGCAGCTGTGCTAGCTCCAGCCGCGGCTGCTCCGTCACATTCTTCACTTTTTTCACATAGCCATCGCTGTCCGGCTTCACCCGGCCAGCGGCCTCAGCCGCAGCCATGAAGTCCATAGGGCCATTCCCCGTCGGCACGGACGTCAGCCCGCCGCCAAACGCCATCAGCAGCAAGGCACAGCAAATAGCGGTTTTCTGTTTTCGATTCATTTCTTTCCTTCCTTTCCTCTCCTCAGCCAAAGCCAAATACCTGCTAGTACCTGAAATGCAGACAACTGCTATGATAAAGCAGCGATAGGCATGATTCCGGAATGGAGCGTCGTGCTTTGGCGTCAAGAAATCAAATTTTTCCCTATCAAGCATTCCCGCGGAAAGTACTTTCGTTCAAGCGTAGCGCGTTTAAGTACTTTCAAGGGACCTA
>CACXCN010000035.1 GCA_902766095.1 uncultured Selenomonas sp.
GTGGTTCCAGTCCCGATATGGATAGTGGATAATATGCTCTGAACTTGGCAGTTTTACCTCTTCATAATCATGATGGAACTGCGGATGTACAAAGCCAGTCACATAAGTTCCCTTGGCTGGCAACAAGCGTACTACATAGTCAGGGAACCATCCGCCATGACGAAGGGGCTGATTCCAGAAGTAATTGAGCCGCGCATTGCAATAGGCATAGCGGCGGTCGTCTTTCGCTACGAGTTTCTGTATCTTCTCAGCCAGCCGCTTTGACACACGCTCGTCGGCATCCAGAAAATAAATCCATTCGTGGCTGGCCTGATGAATAGCAAAGGTCTGCTGCCCACCCCAATTGCCATCAAGAGCATGCTGTATGACCTTTGCCCCCATCCCCCGACTGATTTCCGCTGTCCGATCGGAGCTAAAATCGTCAATGACAATGACTTCATCAGCAAAACGCACGCTGCGCAGGCAGTCAGCAATATTTTTTTCTTCATTTTTTGCAAGGATCAATACGGTTAATTTTGCTGACATTCCTTACCTACCTCTATTCTTCACCAATAATCTTTACCAATCGTTTTGCAAAAGCTTCCGGTGAATATTCCTCCGCTGCTTTTGTCAATTCTTCTGTATATCGCGGTGCCATTTCATCATAGGTATTGATGAAGTGTTCCAAGGATTTTTTTAGGTCATTCATATCGCCGCTCTTGAACAATTCCCCGATACGAAAAGTCTCAAAGACCTCCGGATTCATGTCATCGCTGGCTACAACTGGTTTATGGAAGCCAATCGCGGTAAAAAGCATGCCGCCCCAATGGTAGCGGTAGCGCGGAGCCGAGTATGGCATGAGCAGGGCATCGACGCTCATTATTGCCCGCTGCCATTCCGCACCGATCAGCCCCTTGTGCAGGAATTCGATGCCCTCATGGCCGCTGTATTGCTTGATGATGCGCTCGAAATCCTCCGCATCCTCGGGGTGCATGGTCGCGCCCTGGACCAGCAGCTTCACGGGACGAGTATAGTGCCCCTGCAGGTAGACCTGCAGGAAATCCTCGAGCTTTTTCTCGCGGCGATACTGTCCGAAGAAACCAATGACCAACGGCCGCTGACTGGCAGCATCTCCTATCACCCTCGTTTCCGGCACAGCCGGAATAGCAATATCGCGCGGAACGAAGGTCGGCGGATATATGTTCCTTATGTTCGGACGCTTCTCCCCGAATATACTGTCACCGAAGGTCAGCACCACAGGCCGGATATTCGGACAGTTCTCCAGCTTGGCCGCCTCTCTGAGGAATTTCGGTGCCTCGCCGGGGTTGATGCCATGCAGGATAAAGATGATCGGCACCGGCGAATGGCGCAGAGGACTCCGGGCGATGGCACGCAAATAGCGATACGTCGAGGTCGGGATGATGATTGCGTCCATCTCCCCCCGCCTGGCAGCCGCATACAGCTGCCGATACCACCGCAGCCGATGGAGCTCGCGCTTCACCGTGCGCGCCAAGCGGTGCAGCCCGCTGACTCCGCTGTAGCTCACAACCTCGCCGCGCAGTTCATGGACTGGCACATGATAGTCCATACTGAAGCGGAATCCCTGCGGTACGAAGAAGCACACCTCATGCCCGAGCTTCTGAAATTCCTCGACGATGATGCGATCGAAATCCACCTCATGCCCGCCCGGAGTCATGATGTTCTCGAAAATGGCCAGACGCATACCTTGTCCTCCTGCAATTCTTCTTCTAACCAAATATTATACCATAATGCTAAGAAAATCTCTGCAGTATTTCCATAATCTCCCCAAAAATCCGCTTGACAGCACGAAAAAACCGGCCCTCACGGACCGGTTTAGAATTCGTCTTTATTTGTTTAATTCATTACCACCTGCACGAGTAACATGTATATGGCTGTGCCGACGGCCATGGATAGCATCATGTTGCGCCGCCAGAGGTGCAGGACAGCCGTCACGGCTATGGCGATGAGCTCGGGGGCGCCGTGCGGGGGGCTGGCCCAGGATACGTCCTTCAGGCAGTATATGACGAGCAGGCCGAATATGGCGGCCGGCAGTGTATTGCCGAGATAGCGCACGAGGTACGGCGTCGGCTTTTTCGAGGAGAATACGAGGAACGGCAGGAACCGTGTGAGCATCGTCGCCGCCGAACAGGCGAGGACGGTGATGATCTGCTGATAGATCGGCATATCAGTCACAACGATGCGCCTCCCTTCCCAGATGATGGTGCCGGCTGCTCCGTCTCCGCGCCCGCATCTGCCGCAGCTGTGTCATCCAGCACTGATACGGCCGGCATGTACTGTGGCGCCAGACTTTGGCGGGTCAGGATGAGCACGACGAGGATCGTCACCATCGCCGGTATCATGAATGAATCAGCGCCGAAAAGCGCGAGACAGCCGCCGGCGGCCACGAGCCCCAGCAGGGCTGTCGCATGGCATTTCTCGTTCAGCCACTGCTCGAGGAATATGACGACGAACATGGCCGTCATGACGAAGCCGAGGCCCGTCGTATCAAAAGGCAGCATGCCGCCGACCAGACCGCCGATCAAGGCACTGAATACCCAGTAGCCTTCATCGAGCCACGTGATCCAGAGCATGAACCAGCCGCGGTCGACGCCCTCCGGCAGATGGCGCTTCGCGGTGAACAGTATGGAGAACGTCTCATCGCAGAGCCCGTAAATGAGGAAGAACCGTTTCCACCCCAGCCCCCGGTACGTATCGAACAGCGCCAGCCCATAGAAGAGATGGCGGGCCTGGATCAGCAGCGCCAACAGGAACGATGCGAGCGGCGCGAACGGCGCCATGAGCATCGTGACGGCGACGAATTCGAGCGAGCCGCCGAAGATGATGAGCGCCATGAGGAACGGATAGTAGAACGGGAAGCCCATGACATTCATGTAGACGCCGTAGGCAAAGCCCAGAAAGGCAAAGCCTGTGAGTATGGGTACCGTATAAGGAAAAGCCGCCCGCAGAGCCTGCAGGCGGTAGTTTTTCTGAGTCATCCAATCACCAAATCAGCAAAGCATCAGATTTCTTCGGGGACGATATGCTCGTCCTTCATGAATCGGGACAGTTTCTTTATGCCGTCCATAATCTCGCGGTAGTTCTCCGGGGTCAGCGACTGCGGGCCGTCCGAGAGTGCCTTGGCCGGGTTCGGATGAACCTCCATCATGAGGCCGTCCGCGCCAGCCGCTATGGCGGCAAAGGCCATCGGCTTCACCATGCGCCATTTGCCAGTGCCATGGCTCGGATCGACGATGATCGGCAGATGCGAGAGGTGCTTGACCGCCGCTACGGCACTGAGGTCGAGCGTGTTGCGCGTATATGTCTCATAGGTGCGGATGCCGCGCTCGCAGAGGACGACGTTCGGATTGCCCTCGTTCATGATGTACTCAGCGGCATTGAGCCATTCGTCGAGCGTGGCGGCAAGGCCGCGTTTCAGCAGGACCGGCTTGCCGCATTTGCCGACTTCGCGCAACAGACCGAAGTTCTGCATGTTGCGCGCGCCGACCTGGAGCATGTCGGCGTACTCGGCGACGGCCGGCAGTGCCTCGACGGTCGTCACCTCGGTCACGACGCGCAGGCCCGTGCGCTCACGTGCCTCAGCCAGATACTCGAGGCCCTGTTTCTCGAGCCCCTGGAAAGAGTAGGGTGACGTGCGCGGCTTGTACGCGCCGCCGCGCAGGAACTGAGCCCCGGCCGCCTTCACGATATCAGCCGCCTCGAACAGCTGCTCTTTGCTCTCGACCGCGCACGGACCAGCCATGACGACGGGATTGCCATCGCCGATCTTGATGCCGGCGACATCGATGACGCTCGACTGGGGATGGAATTCACGGCTGGCGAGCTTATAGCTCTTCGAGATGGCGACGCTTTTCTCGACGCCGGGCAATGCATCGACAGCTACGGAGGCCATGCGGCTCTTGTCACCGATGACACCGACGATTTTCTGCTGCGTGCCCTCCATGACCTTGGCCTCGAGGCCTACCGACTGGATGGCTTCGATGACGCCTTTGATGTCCGCCGCTTTGGCGTCCGGGTTCATGATTATGACCATTATGTTTCCCCTTTCCAGATAGATATGGGTTATTTTACGACTCCGATATGAATTACTCGCGCTGCGCCGTGATGACTGGAAAGCGGCCGAGGTCCTTCAGCCAGGCGGTATGCCCCTTGAGCGCCTCGAGCGCTGGGGCGATCCCCTCCGGGGCGCTGTTCGTCTCGAGATCGAAAAAGAATATATAGGTGCCGAGCCTCGTGCGGGCCGGACGGGACTCGATGCGGTTCAGGTTCACATGGCGGCGGGCGAATTCCTCGAGCACGCCGCAGAGCGCACCGGCCTCATTCGAAGCCAGCTGGCAGATGACGACCATTTTCTCATAGGGCAGCAGCGGCAGGCCGGCCGCATGGTCGCGCCGCCGCACCTCGAAGAACCGCGTGGCATTCGCCATGTTGTCCTGGATATCGCGCGCGATGACCTCGAGGCCGAGCAGCTGGGCCGCCCGCACCGTGCCGATGGCAGCCCAGCCGGAATCCGCCGGCGCCTCAGCTACGATCTGCGCCGCCCGGGCCGTCGAAGCCGTCTTCACGAGCTCGGCCTGCGGCTGATGCTGCTGCAGATAGCTGCGGCACTGGGATATCGGCTGCGGATGCGAGAATATGCGCGTGACCGTCGTCTCGCAGCTGCGGGCCAGCAGGTTGTTGCGCACCGGCCATACGAGCTCACGCGCTATGACATGCTCCTGCTCGGAGTGCGCGAGTATATCGAGCGTGATATTGATACTGCCCTCGAGCGAATTCTCGACTGGCACGAGGCCGGAGTCGACCTCGCCATCGTCGACAGCCTGCAGGACATCGTATATCTCTCCGTAGGGCACGAGCTCCGGTACCGGCTGGCCACTTCGCTCGATTGCCTGGCACAGGTATAGGGCTGCAGCCTCGCTGTGCGTACCCTGAGGGCCGAGGTAGCCGAGCCGCTCTCTTTTCTCACTCATACTCACTGCTCCAAATTCAGATTGGCCAGCTCCGGACAGAGATCGCCGATACTGGTCGCCAAATCATCCTTGGGCTGCAGGATATCGAGCACTGGCTTCATCGTCTCACGGAATTTCTCGTCGTCCTGCATGAGCACGAGGATGGCGCTTGTGTTGATCGCGTCATCGAGTGCCGTATGCTGCGTCCCCTCGAACTTATGGTCCATGGCGCCGAGGGCATACTTCAGCGACAGGTTATTGTGCAGGCCGATGCGGTCATCGAATACCTTCTGCAAGTCCACCCAGCGGTCGTCGAGCCATTTCGTATCGAAATCGGGCAGTTTGTAGCGGCATTCGCGATGGAGCTGGCGGATGTCCGACATGCTCCACGAATAGATCTTCGTCTCATCCTCGCCGACCCAGTCCACGAATTCCTGCATGCATTTCTCGAACAGCTCGGCATGCTCGACTTTCGCCTGCGTGATGCCGGTCAGTTCGACGATATGCTTCTTGATCGGGCCATAGGCCGGATGCACGTAGCAGCGGAACGTATCCTGCTGCCGGAACTCCGCGTCCAGCCGCACGGCTCCTATCTCGATGACCTCCTCGCTCAGCCGGCGCCGCACATCGCGGTACTCGCGCCCCACTGGATTCATCTCGAGATCTATGACAATATGATTCATATATTCTTCATCTCTGTTCCCTTGCCAAAATCAGTTAGTGATATTGTACTAGTAAATCCCCAAGAACGCAAGCCAACCTTGTTTCGATTATATGTTCGCGCATATATGTTCGCGCAGGAATTCGGTGAATTTGTCTTCGGGGAGAGGCTTGCTGTAGAGGTATCCCTGGCCGTAGTCGCAGTTCAGGTCGCGCAGCATCTGCTCCTGCTCGGTCGTCTCTATGCCCTCGCAGATGACCTTCATATTCAGCACATGGCCGAGGTCGATCATATGGGCGATGACCTGCTGCATGCGCTCACTGTTCTCCGAGGCCAGCAGCATGGAGCGGTCGAGCTTCATGACATCGAGCGGCAGATAGTTCAGCAGCGAGAGGTCGCTGTAGCCGCTGCCGAAATCGTCCATATCGATGGCAAATCCCATGCCCTTCAGCGCAGTGACTACGGCCAGAGCATGCTCGCGCTGCTGCTCCGTAGCGAAATCAAAGGCCGACTCCAATAGCTCCAGTGCCACCTCGTCCTTGATATCGTACGCCTGGACCATCTGCCTCATGTGCTTCAGGTAGCCGCGCTCCTGCATGTGCAGGCGGGACTGGTTGACGGATATCGGGACGACGGGCAGCCCGGCTTCCTCCCGTGCTTTCTGGAAAGCCATGACATGCTCGAGCATATAGAAATCAAGCTGCGTGATGAAGCCATTGCTCTCGAACAGGCTGATGAACTCGCCCGGCGGCAGGAAGCCCAGCTCCGGGCTCGTCCAGCGCACGAGTGCCTCCGCGCCGATGCATTTATGCGTCACGAGGTCGTATTTCGGCTGATACCAGACAGCGAATTCCTCGCGTTCCAATGCCTGCTGCTGGGCACTCTCCATACGGTTGTGCAGCTGCTCCTTTTCCTGCAGCTCATGGTTGAAGAACAGGATCGGATGCGCCATCTGAGCGGCGATGTTGGCATTATTCGTCGCGTGATGAATATCGCTCTCCACGTCGCGCAACCAGCAGATACCGACCCGGATGCCCACGTGGATAGACATCTTGCCGACATGGATATACTCCTGGGCTTTTAGGAATGCCTGCACGCGTGCCTCGAGCTCCTCCGCCTCGATCGGCCTGGTCAGCACGGAGAGACGGCCGTTACCGGTATTGATGGCATGCGTCTGGATCCATTCCTGCTCGCCATCCAGCTTGTCGCTCAGATGACCGAACAGGGATAGTACCGTCTCGCTGCCATAGGTGGACTGCAGCGTACTGAGCCGCGGTATGCTGAGCACCACGACTGCCATGCGGCTGATTTCTTCTGCTTTCCGCCTCAGGAGCAGTTCCCTGCAGCGCTTGTCGAACCAGCGCCGATTCGGGCGTCCCGTATTCGGGTCCTGATAGATGAGCTGCTGCACCTCAGCGAAATGACGACGCCGCAACACGAACAGGCGCCAGCCCAGCAGAGCCAGAATCGAGCCGAAAATCAGTATGCCCGCCACGAAGCGCTCCGGATACGCATACAAGAGCGACTTCAGGCTGCGCTGCGAGGTCACCTGCCGGTCATGCTGCGAGGCGATATCCATCACTGCCTGCGGCCCGATATGATTGATCTCTTTATCCAGGATCGTCAGCATGTTCACATTGCAGTGCTTCGATACGGCTACACATATCGGGTAGTAAAAGGCAACACTGCCATACTGCACGAGCTCAGGGTAGTCACCGCTCAGCAGAGCATACTGGACGACGTCCTGCGGCAGATAGGTGATATCGGCCCGGCCATCGCGGACCGCCTGCAGGCAGTCCTCCGGTGAATCGAGCAGCTGAGTACGCAGCTCGGGATGCAGGTCGGGCAGCATGTGACGCGACACATAGCCTGGGAAAGTGGCCACAAGCGGATTGTCCGGTACCCGGCCCCGGCGCGCGACAGCCGTATAGTAGACCGTCATATACGGCTTTGTCGCATCGAGCTCATAGTTGGCGAGATGCCCGTAGTCCTCCGAGGAATTGAGCAGGATATCGGCCTCGCCCCGGGCGATGATATCATAGGCTTCCTCATAGCTCTGCACGGGGATATAGGAGAACGTTATGCCCAGATCCCGCTCCATCTGCCCAGCGATCTGATGGACCGTGCCCGCCAGCTGCCCGTTTTCATCGACGTAGCAGTAGGGGCGCGCCCGCGCCACCGCCACTGCCTTGATCGGTGCGCTCCTGCGCATCTGCAGGTACTCGCGCTCCGATTTCGTCAGCAGCAGCGATGTGCTTTTCCGCAGGTGGTATTGAGAGAACAGCCGCATCGTAAACATGGGCCGGTTGACTGCGAGCTGATCTGCCGCCATATCCAGTTTGTGCAGCAGTTCCGTGTTGCCCTTGCGCACCGCAAAGTATTCCTGCAGGATGCCGAAAGCGGCCACCCGGTCCGGCTCGTCTTCATCCAGCAGGCTGTTGTTTATGGCACCGTCGATTTCACCGCTGTCCTCAGCCGCCTGCATGGCGGCCAGCGAGTCATATTCCCGCAAGTCGTATTTGATGCCGGCAGCCCGAATTCCCTCGAAAACAAAAGGGTTGGCCTGTCTGGGGACCGCGCCCAGCCGCAAAATCCCATCGCCATCCAGCATCCTGTTGAAAGCATCGATGCCTCCACGCATCGAGATGCTCGAATAAGTGACACCGGTCGGCAGACGTGAAAAATCCATCTGTGTCCGGTAGTGCGGACGTTTTATGACGCCCGCCAGGACATCGACGTCTCCATTCTCCAGCATCTGCAGTTCCTCGTCCCAGCTGGAAGCCGGACAGAACTGCACATCATAGCCCGCATAGCTGGCCAGAGCCACCATATAGTCGGTATCCTTGCCGTAATATATGCCGGCATCATCCTGCTCCTCGTATCCTGCCGCCAGCTGTCCGATGCCCACGCGCAGCACCGGCCGCGTCTGCGTTTCAGCACCGGCCGTCAGCGCCAGGCAGCTGCTCTCCAGCAATACGACGCTCAGACATAGCAGCCGTCTGAGCCAGTCAATCACACATTTCTTGCACATCCCGCGCACCTCTCACTCACCCTTACCATAAGTGGTATAAATGACGGCGCTTTCGCAGCCCGCGTCCGCGTACCCTCAACACGGACGCCAGGCTATCACTACACGCTCGATACCCCCATAGTCGCGCAATATCTCAGTACGCTCCTTCTCCAGCAGCGGGTTGGCCGCCGCAAGTCCGGCCACCCGCTCTGCCTCATCAATCCCGACCTCGACGGCGAGAAAGCCACCGGGCATCAGCAGGGCCGGTGCTTCGGCAAACAGCCGGCGGTAGCAGTCGAGGCCGTCCGCCCCGCCGGCCAGCGCCAGCCGCGGCTCGCAGCGCACCTCAGGCTGCAGGCTCTGCATGTCGGCATCATCGATATAGGGCGGATTCGATAATATGGCCGCGTAGCGCTCGGGCCGGGCCGCAAGCGGAGCCACCAGATCACCCGTGAGGAACTCGACGCGGTCTGCCACGCCCAGCGACTCGGCATTCTCCTCCGCTACCGCACGGGCTGCCGGTGATATATCCACCGTCACGGCCCGGGACTCATCGAGCAGTTTCAACACGGACAGGCATATAGCTCCCGAGCCGGTGCCGATGTCCGCGAAAAGCTTTTCCCCATCGATTTTCACCAGGCGCTCTATGGCAGCCTGTACGAGTATCTCGGTGTCAGGCCGCGGCACGAGCACATCGCGCGTCACCCGGAACGTGAGGCCCATGAATTCTTTCTCGCCGATGATATAGGCCACCGGCTCACGGGCCGCGCGACGTTTCACCATCTCGCGGAAGCGAGCCAACTCTCCCGTCTCCAGCGGCTGGTCGAAATGCGTGTACAGGTATATGCGCGGCTCGTCGAGGAGATGCGACAACAGCACCTCGGCATCGAGCCGAGGTGTCTCTATGCCATGCTCGGCAAAAAAGCCCTGCGTCCATTTCAGCATGCGCGCGATCGTCCATACATCAGCCATTATAAGAGCCGCTCCTTCGTTTCAATATTATAGTCGCCAGTATCAGTCCAACTGGCGCAGGCGCTCGGCCTGATCCGCCGTGATGAGCGCCCGCAGCAGCTCATCGAGGTCGCCGCCCAGTATGTCGTCGATGCGATGCAGCGTGAGCCCGATCCGATGATCGGTCACGCGCCCCTGCGGGAAATTGTACGTGCGGATGCGCTCGCTGCGGTCACCGGAGCCGATCTGGCTGCGGCGGTCAGCAGCCACGGCAGCCTGCTGCTCGCGCTGCGCCATATCGTAGAGCCGGGCCCGCAGGACCTTCATCGCCTTCTCTTTGTTCTTGAGCTGGGATTTCTCATCCTGGCACTGCACGACGACCCCGGTCGGCAGGTGCGTGATGCGGATGGCTGTCTCCGTGCGGTTCACGTACTGTCCGCCGGCGCCATGCGCGCAGTAGGTATCGATGCGCAGATCCTGCGGCGCGATATCTACGGCCACGTCGTCGACCTCAGGCAGGACGGCGACAGTCGCCGCACTCGTATGGATGCGGCCCGTCGACTCGGTGACAGGCACGCGCTGCACGCGATGCGTGCCGCTCTCATATTTCAGATAGCTGTAGGCGCCCTCGCCCTTCACGAGGAATTCGACCTCCTTGTAGCCGCCGAGCAATGTCTCATTCGCATCGATGAGCTCGACGTCCCAGCCGCGCCGCTCGGCATAGCGCGAATACATGCGGAACAAATCAGCGGCGAACAGGGCCGCCTCCTCGCCGCCGACACCGCCACGAATCTCGACGATGACATTCTTATCATCGTTCGGGTCGCGCGGCAGCAGCAGCACCGGCAGCTCCTTCTCGAGCTCCTCCTGACGCGCCACGAGTTCCGGCAGCTCGGCATTCGCCAGCTCTTTGAGCTCATCATCGCTGCCGGCCAGTATGTCACGGTTCTCAGCGACATCGGCGCGTACCTTCGTATATTCGTCCACCTTTGCGGCAATCGGGGCGAGCTCGGCATGCTCCTTGCTGTAGCGCTGCCAGAGCTCGATATCCGCTATGACATCCGGGTCACTCAGCAGTGACTCCAGCTCCTGATACTTGGCTGTCAGTGCCTGTAATTTCGGTAATAGATCCTTCATTGTCTTCCTTTTGTATATAATTCTCCGTCCCCGGCAATATCTCCTCTTGCGGCAGCACCGCTTTCAGCGACTCGATGGCCACCTCGACCATATCATCCTGCGGCGGACGCGTCGTGAGGTACTGCAGAGCCAGTCCCGGCTTGATCGCCCGCTGCACCATGGGGCTCTTGCTGCGTCCGGCGAAGCGTATGAACTCATACGATATGCCGGCTACGACCGGCAGCAGCAGTACGCGGCTCGCTATGCGCAGCCAGAGATTCGGCCAGCCGAGGAACGCGAATACGAATATCGACACCAGCATGACGATGAGCAGAAAATTCGTGCCGCAGCGCGGATGCAGGCGCGAGAACTGCTGCACATTCGCCACCGTCAGCGGCAGCCCGGCCTCGTAGCAATGGATGGTCTTGTGCTCGGCACCATGATACTGGAACACGCGGCGGATGTCCGGCATGCGCGATATGCCCCAGATATAGCCGAGGAATATGACGAGGCGCAGGATGCCCTCCATGAAATTCAGCCACATCGGATCATCGGTGACCGAGCTGAACAGATGTGCGGCCCCTGTCGGTATGGCGATGAACAGCACGCTGGCCAGCACGAGCGCGAATACGATGGTCAGCGCCATCTCCTTGTCGCTGAGCTGCTCATCCTCATCACCAGCCATCTTGGCCGAGTATGACAGCGAGCGCATGCCGATGACGAGCGACTCGACGAGCGCGACCGTCCCGCGCAGCATCGGCTTCTTCAATATCGGGAAACGGTCCTGTATGGAGTGTACCGTCTGCTTGTCTACCTGGATCCGGCCCTGCGGGTCGCGCACGGCCGTAGCCATGTACCCGGGACCGCGCATCATGACGCCCTCGATGACGGCCTGACCGCCTACCATTAGTTTACCTGCCATTTTCCTTACCCCTTGCGATATATCTCAAGCTTTGACAATAATTCTCACTTTATTGAACTTTCTGCAAAGCCTCATATACAAAATAAAGCAGAGCACGAATGCCCTGCTTTACGAAGTTCGAATCGAAGCTGATTATTTGCTCCGGCCATAGCGCTTATTGAATTTCTCAATACGACCGCCTGCCTGGACGTCACGCTGACGGCCAGTGAAGAACGGATGGCACTTCGAGCAGACATCGACGTGCAGCTCAGGAACCGTGGAACCGGTCGTGAACGTGTTGCCGCAGCCGCAGATGACCTTAGCCTCGTAGTATTTCGGATGAATGCCTTCCTTCATTGTTTACACCTCGCTTTCCCACCCAGGAAACTGGGAACAGATACAAAGGAACATAATGCGCTCCCTTGGTTAAACCCGGCCTCCCGCTTGGGGTCAGCCAGAAGTACTGGAAACAGACGTCACTACGTCCGTTACCGTACTATTATAGCACGCCGCTACCACCAATGCAAGGAAATATCCGTAAAAATCCGTGTCTGACAGCAATATCAGGCTTGAAAAAAGGCCGGCTATCGGCGATAATAGAAATGGTGACCTAAAAAGCTCCAGCACTGCGGTGCTGTATGGAAAGGAAGTTTTATAAATGGCAGACCAGGTTTTAAAACACCAGTGCTCCTTCTGCAAGCGCGTCATAGAAATACACAGCCAGTATGACATGCCGATCTACGATCCGAATACCGGCTTCGCTATCTGCAAGAACTGCATCCGCGAGATCAACCGCTATCTCGACGAGCATGAAGCCGCCGCCAAGAGCGAGACGAAATCCGCCTTTGCCGACCAGCTCGACGATATACTGGCCAAGAACAAGCCGCACAAGATAAAAGAATACCTCGATGAATACATCGTCAATCAGGACCATGCCAAAAAGGTCCTGGCTGTCGCGGTCTACAACCACTACAAGCGCATGAAGTACGGCTATCAACATGACGACGGCACCGAAATCGAGAAATCGAACGTCATCATGCTCGGCCCCTCGGGCTGCGGCAAGACGGCCCTGCTCTCGCATCTCTCGCATCTGCTCGACGTGCCGTTCGCCGTCACCGATGCCTCGAGCCTGACCGAAGCCGGCTTCGTCGGGGCCGATGTAGAGGTCGCCGTCCGCAACCTCTACTATGCGGCCGACCGCGATATCGAGAAAGCCGAGCACGGCATCATCTACCTCGACGAGTTCGACAAAATCGCCCGCAAATCCGGCGCCAACAACTCCATCACGGCCGATCCGGGACACGAGGGCGTCCAGCAGGCCCTGCTCAAGATGCTCGAGGGCAGCGTCGTCGAGTTCACAGCCCGCGGCCAGCGCAAGCATCCCGAGGCTCCGACGATCAAGGTCGACACGAAGAACATCCTGTTCATCGTCGGCGGCGCTTTCGTCGGCATCGAGGATATCATCGCCAAGCGTCTGCAGAAGGATGATTCGTCCATCGGCTTCGGCGCCAAGATCGAGGGCAAGGATGACAAGCCGAAGTTCGACGAGCTCATCCACAAGGTACGCCCCGAAGACCTCATGAAATACGGCATCATCCCGGAGATCATCGGACGTCTGCCGATCATCTGCACACTCGAATCGCTCGATGAAGATGCCCTGCTGCGCATCCTGACCGAGCCGAAGAACGCGCCGGTCAAGCAGTATGAGAAGCTGCTCGCCATGGATAACGTCGAGCTCGAGTTCGAGGACGACGCACTGCGCGCCGTCGCTCAGAAAGCCATCGAGCGCAAGACGGGTGCCCGCTCGCTGAAGGGCATCATCGAGGATATCATGCTCGACGTCATGTACGATATCCCGAAGACCGATACGTCACGCATCGTGAAGATAACGAAGGAGTGCGTGACCGAGGGCAAGAAACCAGAGATTATTGACAAGTAAGACAGCTCCCAGCCTTCCCCTCAGGGGAAGGGGGACCGCGTCAGCGGTGGATGAGGTGTAGCTGGAACATGGCTCTATATTTAGAGTGAAAACTCCATGTAGCGATTTCCACTTGCTACACCTCTTTCGTCTCCCGGCTGCGCCGTGAGCCACCTGTCCGGGGTTGCCACTGGCAACCCGCGCTTCGCGCCCCCTCAGGGGAAGGCTAAGAGTACGCAAAAACTTTGGTGCTGTGACAAGATGTGGAATCATTTTGTCACAGCACCATTTTTCATTTCTCGCCGAGGTCGGCGATGTAGTTATCGTCCTCGTCCCAGTCGTCGGGCATGCCTTTGCAGAGCAGGACGGGGCAGGGGGCCTGCTGCATGACGTACGTCGAGACACTGCCGGTCAGAAAGCGACGCAGCGCGGAGAAGCCGCGGTCACCCATGACGATGAGGTCGCTCTCCTCCTCTGCCGCCACCTCGACGATTTTCTCGCCCGGTATGCCGAATTCCGCCCGGACATGCGCCTTTACCTCCGGCGGTATGACATGGATGAGGTCCGCCAGGAACTGATAGGCGGCGATCAGCATCTCATAGGGCACATAGCCGCCGAGGCTGACCTGCTCGAAGGCCGCGACGTTCTTATCCAGATCGACGACCATGAGCAGCGTGATCTCGGCTCCGGTCACAGCCGCGAGCTCGATGGCTTCATTCAATGCCTTGAAAGCCGGGCCGGAGCCGTCGGTCGGCACGAGGATGCGCTCGACGCTGATGGTACTGCGCTGCGGTGCCGGACGGCTCTTTATCTCGGCTACTATTTCCTCCGCACTGGGAGCTGACGGGGAATCCGACATGTTACTACCTCCATTTCCTGCTTCTGCCATAATCACCCATTCCCCTGCCCTCAGGCCTGTGTTTCGGCCAGGACGGCTTTATGATGGGCTTCACGGGCCTGACGGCGCAGCAGCGTACGGCGTGATTTGTAGAAGCGCCAGGTGAACAGGATGATGACCGCAGCGATGTAGAGCAGGAATGCACCGATCTCCCGGGAGAGGGCCGGGAGGTCCGCCCCGCGCTGGATGATGTCGCGCACGAAATGGAACTCCCAGGTCAGCGGGAAAACATGCGACAGCGCCACGGTGAAGCTCGAGAAGAACGACAGCGGTCCCGTCGCCCCGCCCAGGATGAAGCCGCCCGGTATGAACAGAATCATACGCGAGGAAGCGATACCCGGGTTGCTGGCCGTCCAGCCGAAGAACACGCTGAGCATGCCGACGGTCATCGTATAGAATATCTGGATGAACACGAAAGCAATGATATTGCCGCTCATGTTCAGATCGCCCCAAGTGTGCAGGATGGCCAGGCCGAGCACGAATGACGTCATGAGGCACAGAGCATAGGGCACGAGCCGGATGATGATATCGAGCGGCGTGCCCTCGATCAGTATGCGGTCAAGCTGATGCGTGAGCCGCAGACGCGGCACCATGCCGATGGTCGCAAAGGTAAAGAACATCGAGCCGAAGAAGAACAGGAAACCCAAGGTCTCGCCGTTCGAGGTCGACCCCTGCGGGTTAAAGAGTTTCCGCTCGGCGAGCTGGATCTGGCCGTACAGCGAGTCGTTCGTACTGCCTACATCGCCCTGCGCCGCCGCATTCTCGAGGCCCACGATCTCATTGAGTGCCGACATGACATCCGAGTTCAGCGCCGTATTCGAGAAATCATAGAAAACGCCGATATTCGTGGCCGTACCGGTATAGACATCTTTCTCAAGGCCGCGCGGCATATAGACGACGGCTATCGCTTTATCGCGATAGCAAAGCTCCTTCGGATCCGTCGGCATATTCATGACCGCCGTGACATGCATGTAGGGCGAATTCTCGATATGGCTCGTGAGCTCATGCGAGTAGGCCGAGTTATCGAGGTCGATGACCGCAACCGGGGCATCCTGCGATATATTGCCCTGCAACAGCGCGCAGAGGATGACCGTGATGACGATCGTGACCGTGAGGCAGACCTTTTCATACGGCATGCCCTGCCCGGAGAAAAGGAATCGCACCTCGTCGACCAGAGAGTTGCGCGGCGTCACCGGCAGCTGCGGCCGGCCGCCCGGCGGCGGTCCCATCGGCGGCTGCCCGGCAGGTACCGGACCGCCCTGCGGCTCAATGGTGCTTTTTGAATTCACTGTCACTCACCCCGATCGTCATGCCTGTCGCGACACCGTCCTGCGGATCGACGTATATGCGCACCTGGAAAGCCGACAGATCCGACTGCCCCTTCTCGCGCGACTGCTTCAGGTCGGCAAAACTGGCTGATTTCGTCAGCAGGCGTATCGTGCCCGTGACCGCGCGGTCGCCGGCTACGGTATGACCGGTTATCTCATCGCCCTCGGCGAGACCGGCTGCCTGCTTCTCACTGATGTATATGTCGTAATAGCTGCGATTGCTCTCGAGCAGGACGACCGGCGTCGAGGGAGATACCATCTCGCCCTCCTGGGCCAGGACCTTCAGCACCTTGCCGTCCTCCGGAGCGCGCAGGACGAGGCGCTCTTTCTTCACCTCGAGCTCCTGCAGCGAGACGAGCAGCTGCTGGCGCTGCTGCTCGAGGGCCTCGACGTCATTGGCCATGTTGGCGGCACTGGCCCGCTCATTCGCGATGGTCGGCAGCGACAGCGAGTCCGTATTGCCATTATCTGCGGCACCGCCGAGCAGGCGCTCCAACGTCTCCTGCTGCTGGGCCACATCGGCCTGTGCGACCTCGAGCGCCGTCTGCGCATCATCGAGCGACGACTGCGGCACGGCTCCGACTGCTGCCAGCGAGGCATTGCGGTTATAGTCGAGCTGGGCTTTGGCCAGCGTCGACTGGGCCGAGCTCACAGCCGCCCGCTGCTGGTCGATCTGCCGATAGCTCTGTGTCTCATCTGTGTCTGCTTTCTGGTAGCTGACATCCATATTCCCCGACTGCGAGCGTATCTGCGCCTCGAGCTGAGCGATCTGGGCCTTCGTCTTCGCTATGGCGAGGTCGGTATCCGTCGAATCGAGCTCCATGATGACATCGCCCTTCTGGACGACATCCCCCTCGTGGACCGCCTGATGCACGAGACGGCCGCTCACGGTATCGAACGACATCTTCACCTGCTCCGCCGTCAGGATGCCCTCCTTTTTCTCCGAGGCCAGCGATATGGCATCGCTGCCTTTGAACAGCAGCACGAGGCCGCTGACGATGAGCAGCGCGAGGAAAACGATCCCCACGCGCAATGATTTCTGTCTGGTATTCATTCTCTATTTCCTTTCTCAGTACCGGCAAAGCCGCCCGTCAGCTTGTTCAGCAGCCGGATGAGCTCACGCTGCTCATCCGGATCCAGCCGCTCCATCAGCTTCGTGACGCGCAGATAGTGCGCGGGCAGGATGCGGTTCATGAATTCCCGCCCCTGCTGCGTCAGCCGCACGACCTTCGCCCGCTTGTCAGTGCCGGAGGGGGCCGCCTCGACCATCCCCTCGCGCCCGAGGCGCTGCAGCATCGTGCTGACCGTCGCCCGCGTCACGCCGACATGATCCGCCAGCGTGGATGGCGTCACGCCCTCGGGATGCTGATGCAGCACGATGAGCGTGCAGAATTTCCCCTCGGACAGCTGGTACTCGTGCTGCAGCACATCGAGGATGCTGGCCTGCACCTCTTCCCCAGCCTGCTTCACGCCGAGCATAGCAATAACCGCCGCCGGATTGATCTCCGGCACCAGCTGACGATGGCGCTCCAGCTCCTCCCACGTCGGTATCATCTCACGCTTCATACCCGTATCACCTATATCTCTCCAGTCTCCACAATATCTCCGCCCGCAGCCAACATCCGTCGGGCTAAAATAAATTAGTTAGCATACTAACTATTATAGCGACTGAGAGGAATATGTCAAATGCGAGCTGTACTGAGGGGATGGCGGCGTAATACAAGCTGCCCCCTTTGGGGGAAGTGCCGAGCGCAGCGAGGCGATAGGGGTGGCGAGTTGCTGACTTGCGTTACGGCAACATTTTGTCTGGTCGGCAATCTAAGCTTGTCGACTAGTGGGCCGTTTATGCTTTGGCACTCGAGTCTATTTACCGGCCCGCCACCCCCACCACCGCTAGCGCGGTCCTCCTCCCCCAAAGGGGGATGCTTCATTTTCTCGCGGCCTTATCACTAACGCGGTTCTCCGTCCGGGGTTGCCACCGGCAACCTGCACTTCGCGCCCCAATGGGAGATGCTCCAGCTCAGGCTTTTTACTTTCGTCCTGAAATATAGTAGGAAAAACGCCTGTGGATGGCGAAAGGATAAAAAGATGAGATATTATATCGAGAAAGGGAGTAATGATATGCCGACGATAGCTTTGATCGCACATGATAAGAAAAAAAATGAGATGCTCGAATTCGCTGAGCATCATAAAGACCTGCTGGCCAGATTCCATCTGGTGGCTACGCGCACGACTGGTACGCTCATAAAAGAGAAAATCGGTCTCGACGTCGAGACGATGATGTCTGGCCCGCTCGGCGGTGACCAGCAGATCGGTGCCCTCGTCGCCACCGACAAGGTCGACTATGTCATATTCCTGCGCGACCCGCTGACCTCGCAGCCACACGAGCCGGATATCAATGCCCTGCTGCGCCTCTGCGATGTGCACAACATCCCGCTGGCCACGAACCGCAAGAGTGCCCATATCCTCATCGAGTATGCCGGCCGCAAGCTGAGTGAACAGGGCTGACCCCGAGTCTGTATCATTTTCTTTCGTCTGTGCCCCCAGGGAGGGATAGTGATGTTGCAAAAAAGTCAGCGCCTGCGCAATTGCCCCATCTGCCACCGACTGTTCGTAGATACAGGGATCGGCATATGTCGCAATTGCTATGAGAAGGAACGCGAAGATGAGGAAACCGTCATCGAATACGTGCGCGAGCATCATCAGGCCTCCATCCAGGAGATTGTCCGCGACACCGGTGCTCGCTACGCCCTCGTAGAAAAGATGATCAAACGCGGCCAGTTCATGACCAAGGATAACGAAATCACGCATCCCTGCAAGCGCTGTGGCAAGCCGATCGTCCGCGGCATGTACTGCCCGCAGTGTCTCGCTCTGATTCATCGCGCCATCGATAAAGCGAACGCCGAAGCCGCCAAGCGCGGCCTGCCCGACGCGAAAAAACCGGGCCTGCGCCCAGAGCCGCGCCCTGTCAATTTCGCCACCGAGCGCCTGTCGACCACTAGGACCAGAAAGCCCGACGAAGCGAAAGCACCGCATCGCGGCATGAACATCTGGCGCACGCTCGACCGCGATCGAGACCGCTGAGCGGCATCACGCGAACAACAGAATCATTTTTTCTATACGAAAACAGGCTGTAAAGAAATAGCATATTGTCAAGCCTAAGCATATAACACCGCGGCAGGCATGATTCCTTCATTACACATTCCGGAATCATGCCTGCCGCTACTTTATCATCTTAGGTGACGGTGGTTATTTCTTTACAGCCTGTTTCTGTGCCTTCTGGGCTTTCTGGGCTTTCTGATCCTGCTGCTCCTTCATTTCCTTTTTCAGAGCCTCTTCGCGCTTCTTCTTCGCGGCAGCCTTTTCCTTTTCGTAGGTCTTGTAGTCATCAGCGGCAACGGGGATATCTTTCAGGTACTCCTCCGGAATCCGACGGAAAGCGCGCGGCTGCAGGCGATAAAGCTCTGTATAGTCGGCCAGTGCTCCTTTGTGGTCGCCCTGTTCATCACGGATCTGGCCGCCGATGATGTAGATGTACAGATTGTCGGCCTTCACCTGCTTCGCCCGGTCCAGATCCGCCAGCGCAGCAGTCAGGTTGCCTGCCATGTGGTAGACATCGGCCCGGTTCAGATAGTTCAGCACTTCTTTGCTGTTCATGGACACGGCCTTGTCCGAGTCCTGCAGTGCCGCTGCGAAGTCACCGTCCACCGCTTTGGCCCGGGCCCGGATGGCATAACGCAACGAGGGATCCTCCTGATTGCGGGCCAGCGAGGCGCGCGTCAGCTCGAAAAAGGCTGGCTCGCTGTAGCCATAGTCGCTATAGGCATCCGCATTGCTCGTGAACTGCTTCGCGTATTTCAGCGGCGCATTCAGTACGTTCTCCCGCGCCTGAGCCAGTTCCTGCGCACGCTGAGCTTCCTGAGCGCGCATTTTCTGACGGGCACCGGACTTCGCCTCAGCTGCGTAGGCGGCCGTCACGAGCTGCTGCAGGCGTGCCCCGGCGCCACTCGTCTGCAGGAACTGCTGCAGCGTATGATAGACGCGGCTGTCAGGCAGACAGGTCACCGTCCCGCGCGCATCCTGACGGAAATCCCAGCCGGCCGGCGAATCGTAGTCGTGGAAAGCCTTGGCCAGAGCGCCAGCCACGTAGTAGGCGTTCTCTATGGTATTGTCATAAGTGTCGCTCGTCCAGTCCACGTCCAGCAGTTTTGTGCCGTCGATGTATATCGATTTGCGATCCTTCACCGTCACGTGGCCACAGCCATAGTCTGTCATGAGCTGGGCCAGTTTCTGCTCGCGGTCCTGGGTTTCCGGATGGTCTGACACGGATTCATCGCGCTGCGCGCGCTTCTCGCTGGCGTTATACTCCGGCTGCTGCTCGAGGAAGTTCTGCGTCTCGTAGGTCAGGTAGTGCCCCATCCGGGCCATAGCGGCCGCTCCGCCGCCCGGATTGAAGCCGGCGCTCGTCATGAGGTAGAAACCGCCCGTATCCGCCTCGGCCTCGGTCGGCATCGTGACATTGTTCGCGATGGAGTACGTGGCCATGCGTTGCAGACGGTTCCAATCCATAGAGCCTGTATCCATGTTCAGCAGCATCATGCCGTTGTACTGGGCAACCGCCTTGGCATAGTTATGAGCGCTGTGCTGGTAGAGCCCATGCGTCATCTCATGCCCAAGCACCGCCGCGAGCTCGTCGATATCGCCTTGCAGGCCGCGCACGAGGGCACGGTTCACGCTGACGTAGTTCGTCGGATAGCAGGCGGCATTGAACTCCTGGCTGTTATTCACGGCCCACATGAAGGGCAGCGAATTGGCTTTCAGCACATAGCTTCCCTTATTGATGAGCTGGTGCATGACCGTATCGACGACCTGCTGGTCGTAGGGATTCTCATCGAGGCCGTTCGCCTGTATGTCCTGGCGCCGGCTCAGTATCTGCGACTCGGCATCATTGCCCAGCGCGAGCAGGCTGGACAGCGCGCCCTGATAGGCGGCATAGACGCCCAGCGCCTGCGCCGCCATAGCGAAAGGATCCACGCTGGCCGCCATCGCCCGCGGTGCTGACATACCCAGGTTGCCGACCAGCAGCAGTCCCAGACTCAGCAACGTGAGTTTCCGCAGTTTCTTTTTCCAATTCATAGCTTCAGCCTCATAGCACGATTCATTGTTCTGCCCGCTATTCTAGCAGATCCGCTTTGCTATCGCTTTAGACACGGATTAACTCTTCCCCAACATAAGCCTTCTCCCCAGGAGAAGGGGGACCGCGTTAGCGGTGGATGAGGTGTTGCTGGAACATGACTCTATATTTAGAGTGAATCCTCTATATAGCGAGCCACTCCTGCTACACCTCTTTCGTCAGCTTCGCTGACACCTTCCCCTGAGGGGAAGGCTCCGTAGCTATCACTCCGCCGTATCTTTCTTCGTGGCTGCGCTGGCAGCTTCGGCGGCCTGGCGCAGCTTCTCTTCCTCGCGTTTCCGCTTCAGCTTGTCGAAGCCGGTCTCGACGTCGCCATCATAGTCCATGATGCGGCGCACCATGCGGCCGCAGAAATACGTGCCGCCGAGCCCTACGACGGTCAGTGCTGCGCCCCAGGCATAGTTGCCAGCATAGAGCAGGTAGACCCCGCCGGCCGTCAGTATCAAAAAGAATATGACGTTCCACGACTGGATAAAGGAATTAAACATCTTCGGCGTTTCTTTCTTATTCATCTTTCCACCCCATAATGTTGCGATTCTCATTCCCTATGAGCCTTTCCGCTCATCATCTACTCCCCATGCTCCAGCACGGCTTTGTAGACGTCGCGCCGCGCGATGCCGAGGTCTCTGGCGGCGGCGCGCATGGCCTCCTTGCGGCCGAGGCCGGCCAATCGATGGTGCTCATAGCACTCGAACGGCGTCAGCGCTGTCTCCTCGGCGGCCGATGCGACTGTCTCCTCAGCGGAGCAGCCGGCGACGACGATGACGAATTCGCCACGCGGCTCATGCTCCTCGTACCAGCGGCCCAGCTCATCCAGCGTGCCATAGCGGAACTCCTCGAAGCGCTTCGTAAGCTCGCGCCCCAGCGCAGCCCGACGCCCGCCGCCCAGAGCCGAGGCGAGCTCCCGCAGTGTCTCGCGCAGGTGATGCGGCGCCTCGTAGAATATCAGCGTCTCTACATGTCCGGCTACATCCTCCAGCAGCTCGCGTCGCCGCTTCGTCTGATGCGGCAGGAAGCCGACGAATGTGAATCGTTCCGTCGGCAGGCCCGAGCATATGAGCGCGGACAGCGCAGCATTGGCGCCCGGCAGCGGCGATACCTGGATACCGGCCTCGATGGCCAGCCGGGCGAGGTCGGCCCCCGGATCGCTGATACCCGGCAGGCCGGCGTCGCTGACACAAACGATGGTATCGCCCGCCAGCATGCGCTCCACGAGCTGCGGCCCTTTCGCCGCCTTGTTATGCTCGTGATAGCTCGTCAGCTCCGTGTGTATGTCGAAATGCGTCAGCAGCTCGCGCGTATGCCTCGTATCCTCGGCCGCGATGATATCGGCCTCGCCGAGCATGCGCACCGCCCTATAGGTCATATCCTCCAGATTGCCGATTGGTGTGGCACAAAGGTAGAGCCGTCCGACGGCTTTTTTTGCAGTTTCCATTCAATCCATCCCGTATATATGCTTCAGCTCCGGCGTATAGCTGCCATCCTCCTCATGGATGACGAGCTGCGGCAGGACCTGCAGTCCTCCGGCCGCCCCGCCGACGACCGCCTCGATCAGCAGCAGATTCGGCGCCTTGCCGGGTTTGGGCGCTATGAGCTGGAGACGCTTCGGCGCCAGCTGGTGGCGGTCGAGCTCGACCATGATCTCACCGAGCCGCTCCGGTATATGCACCATCGCGAAATGTCCGCCAAAGCGCAGGGCGTAGCGCGCTGCCCGCACCACATCCGCCAGCGTCGCCGTATATTCATGACGCGCCCGCGCCACCGCCGTGAGGCGGCTCGGCGTCCCACGCCCTACCGGCCGGTAGGGCGGATTGGCCAGCACCATATCGTACCGCTCCGGCGCCGTGAGCGACTCAATCTGCCGATAGTCGCCCTGTAGGACTTTGATGCGCCCGGCCATATCATTGAGCTGCACATTGCGCTCCGCCAGCTCTGCCATACGCCCGCTGAGCTCTATGGCATCGACATGCGTCACCCGGTCCGCTACGAGCAGGGGGATCACTCCGGTCCCCGTACCGAGCTCCAGTACGCGGTCCCGCCCATGCAGGCGCGGAAAATGCGCGAGCAGCACCGCATCCAGCGAAAAGCAGAACTCGCGCGTATCCTGTATGATATGGCGTCCGTGACACATGAGGTCATCCAGCCGCTCACCCGGCCGCAGCGAGTCCGGCCGCGTCATTTGTCACCCGGCTGCGGACCGCGGTCCGCGCTGCGGTTCTCACCGCTGCGATTATCGCGCGAGCGGGATTTGGCATTGCCGCGCGGACGGCGATGACCGTCACGCGGACGGCGGGAGCGCGTCTGCCGCTCCTCATTTTCCTCCCCGCCATTGCGACGAGGGCGGCGGTCATTGCGCTCCCCGCGATTACGGGAGCGACGCGGACGCTGAGACCGTGAGTCATGCTCCTCGTTCCCAGCAGATGCCGAACGACGCTGCCGCTCCGGGCGGCGCTGCGGCTCGTCACTCTCGACCTCCACGACGACATCATCCTCTACCTCGGCGGCAACGACATCATCCCAAGTCTTGACGACCGTGCGCGTATTATCGAGCAGTATCGTCGCCGTCCGGCGCTGCTCATTCAGCGATATGACGCGGCCGTGTCCCTCATCCGTCCTCACGCGGCTGCCCTGCTCGGGCGCCTCGGTCTGATGGAGCTGGCAATTGTTGCACATCTCGCCGTTCTTATAGCACTCTTCCTCGTATTTCAGGCAGCACATCAGTCGCCCGCAGATGCCCGATATCTTCGTCGGGTTCAGCGACAGATTCTGATCCTTCGCCATCTTGATCGACACGGGCGCAAACTCCCCGAGGAAAGAAGCACAGCACAGCGGCCGCCCGCAGCAGCCGATGCCGCCCCGGAGCTTGGCCTCATCGCGCACGCCGATCTGCCGCAGCTCGATGCGCGTGCGGAATACGGCCGCGAGATCCTTGACGAGCTCACGGAAATCGATGCGCCCGTCAGCGGTGAAATAGAATATGATCTTATTCATGTCGAAGGTATATTCTACCTCGACGAGCTTCATGGCCAGACCGCGATCCGCAATCTTCTGCTCGCAGACAGCGAACGCTTCTTTCTCGCGCTCCCGGTTCTCAGCCAGGCGCTGGAGGTCCTGATCGCTGGCGATGCGATGCACGACCTTCAGCGGCTTCACGATCTCGCTGTCCTCGACCTCGCGCGGAGCCAGCACCGTCACGCCGCACTCGGTGCCGCGCGCCGTATCCACGATGACATTATCCCCGAGCTCTATGTCGAGCTGCCCGGGCGAATAATAATATATCTTGCCCGCTTTCTTGAAGCGGACGCCTATGATCGTCTGCACGATATCCTCCAATCTATATCGAACTGGCGGCAAACAGCCGCCAGAAGTAAACTTGAATCGTCCCTTTCACTCAGGAAACGAACAACTCGCGGGCCCGGATCAGAAAGCCCTCGAGCTGCAGGCGCGCGCTGGCATTCGTCGCCAGGCGGCGCTGAAAATCGCGCGCGAGCTCGTAAAGACCGTAGAGCCGCGGCTCTGTATAGGCCGGCAGCATGTCCAGCAGGGCAGCGCGGCAGTCGCCATGATACACCTGCTCGCTGGCCCCATCGCTCTGGAGAACGAGCAGATCGCGCACGAGCATGATGAGGTAAAGCAGCCACTCGTCGAGCATCTCATGCTCCTGGCCGCCCAGTTCCTCTGTCCGCTGCCATATATCCTCCATGCTCAGCTGCGGCAACTCCTGCAGCAGCTTCAGCGCGCGATCGCGCAACTCCAGACCGCCATGCTCATAGAGGCGCATAGCCCGGCCCGGACTGCCATCAGCCAGCTCGGCCAGCTCGGCCGCAGCCGGCTCGTCCAGTTCACCAGCCGGATAGTGCTGCTGCAGCACCTGCACCACTTCGCCCGTATCCAAGGCCCCGACGCCGAGCGGCATGCACCGCGATATGATCGTATCGAGCAATGCCGAGCGCTGATTCGTCAATAAGATGAAATGCGCATCTCCCGGCGGCTCCTCGAGCGTCTTCAGCAGACTGTTGGCTGCGGATTCATTCATGGCCTCAGCGCCGTCGATGAGCACGACACGCCGCGGAGCCTGCGTCGGGGACAGCGATACCACGCTCTCCATCTCCCGCACGGCATCGATGCGGATGACCGGCCGGCTGCGCCCCGCAGTCTCCGGACGCAGGATGGCGAGATCGATATGACCGCCGCCATGCAGCGCACGGCACGACTCACAGATGCCGCACGGGGCATCGCCGCCCTGCTGGCAAAGGAGCGTCGCAGCCAGCACCTCGGCCAGTTCTCTTTTGCCGACGCCCTCGGGGCCATAGAGCAGCACGGCATGCGGCAGGCGATGGGCGCGGAGCATCTGCCGCAGCTTCTGCTTCACCGCCTCATGCCCCACGATATCCCCCCAACGCAGGGTAAAGGGCTTCACGGCCACCGGCTGCTCCGGGGCAACCGGCACTTTCTTCCGTCCTGCCATCAGAGATACAGGTCCACGAGCAGGCCGCGAATCGCATCATGACTGGCTACGATGCTCAGCGAGTCCGCCTGTCCCAGACGGATTTTTTCCGCCATATCCTCGAGTTTCTTGTCGATCTTGCGCACGGTCGTATACACCTTCTGCCGTCCCATGCGATCCCAGCCCGACTGTGAATGCATATCGTACATGCGGTTCACAGCCTCGCCGACGAAATTCTGGATCAGCGAGCGATAGGATTTCAGCTCATCATAGGTCGGCGTCCGCGAGAGACGGGCGCCCTGTTCATCGATCTTCTTGAGCAGTTTGTCCAGCTGCCCCGTCGACAGGGCCTCCTCCTGATCCATGAGCTCGAGGTCGAAATCCGCTTCGGCGTCACGCACCTGGTCATCACCTGAACGACGCACCTGCAGCGACGGCCCCTGCGCCGTCATCCCGTCTATCTTCAGTGGCATAAACTCACCTGCTCTAATCCCAATCCATATTTACTCTATAGTAGATTATACCTGCAAAAATCGCTATATGCAAGCTGCGGCACGAGATACATTAAAGCCTTCTCCTCAGGAGAAGGCTTTATTTCCAGGGATGCAAAAAGGGAGCTGTGGGAATGCATCTGCATCCTCACAGCTCCCTGCATATTGCTATATGCGGTTATGCGTCGTTCTTTTATCAGAAGAAGAACTCAACACGGCCGAAGAGGTTCTCGACGTCGTGATGGCCATAGTTAAGCTCCTCACCAGCGCCATAGCGAACCGTCGTTACGACATTCGGGAATACCGTGTAGTTCGCACCGATCTCCCAAGCCTTCTGGTTCGGACGAACAACATCAAACGTGCTCTTTACGATAGCATTCTGGCCGAGGTGACGATAAGCCAGCCATGCACCCCAGGTGCCGCGATTCAGCTTCTCAGCGCCCTTGTAGTCGACCTCTGCGCTGCCAGCCTTCTCGAAGACATCAGCGTCATGGTTCTCAGCATAGAAGCCGTTGAAAGCTACATTCTTGTTGAAGCGATATGCGCCGCGGAGCAGCCAGATATCAGCCTGATCCGTCGTCTTGTTGCCGTCTTTGTATTTCCAATTATTAGCATTAGCATGATGGAAGTGAGCAGCACCGTAGAACTTGTTCAGACGGTAATCAACACCGTAGAACTGATAGTTGGCTGCGTCTTCACCTTTATAATAACGGCCATTGTCACCCATCAACGTATAAGCATCGTCATCGCTGATGCGGCCGGCACCAGCAGCCAGCGTCCAGCCGTTGTTCGTGTAGCCAACCTGGCCGCCCGAGAACTGGGTATCAGCGATGAGGTCATCGTCGATCGGAGCAAACTTACCAGCCTTGACCTGGAAGTTGGTATAGTCGCCCTGAGCCCAGATGCGCTTCAGCGTAACCTTATCACTACCGTTAGCATCGCCAGCATCCGTGTTCAGCTTCGTAGCAGCATCGAGACGGGCATTCACATGCCAGTTGCTGTTGACCTCAGCGGACGGCTCGAGACGGAACAGCCAGTTGTAGTCGTTCGTACGACCATGCTCGCCATGACGGGTGTAGCCGGACTCACTGTAGTCCTTATCGCGGAAGCTCGTAGCCGTGCCCTCGATCTTGCCGTTCCACTTTACCTTGTCAGCGTTGCGCTCGAGGTTTGCTACGCGGACGCCGAGGTTGTTGAGCTCATCGGAGAACTCTGCAGCCAGCTTGTCGAGCATGGCCTTGTCCGTGCCGCTGACGTTCGTCTTGGCCATAGCCTTGGCGATCATCGTAGCCATCTCATAGCGGGTGATGTTCTTGTCGCCCTGGAACGTCGTGTCGCCATAGCCCTCGATGACGCCATCAGCA
>CACXCN010000036.1 GCA_902766095.1 uncultured Selenomonas sp.
GCTCCATTCCGGAACCATGCCTGCCGCTGCTTTATCATAGCAGTTGGCTACCTCTCAGACGCTGACCGGTATTTCGTTACAGACCCAGTACCATAACGGCAACAGGACATGATGTACCTGTTGCCGTATTTCGTATTTCGGACCTGATGAATGACAAGGAACATAAATAATACTGATGAAAATATATAGACAATTTAGATCGTTTGTGTTATTATAATTACGTAATTAATTCAAAACGGGACGGAATACAATTAATTTATATCATCTGTCCCCAAATATTCATCAGATGAGCATATCAAAGGAGGGTAGGGGCATTTTCCGGTATCATAACTCCACAATTGAGGTGAATTGCAAATGGTTACATTCCTTATTGCACTCTTCTGCCTTATCGGCGGCTTCTTTACGTATGGCAAGATTGTAGAAAAAGCCTTCGGGCCTACAGACAAGCCGACTCCGGCTGTAGTACACGATGATGGTGTTGACTACATACCGCTGCCGACCTGGAAAGTTTTCCTGATCCAGTTGCTGAATATCGCTGGCCTCGGCCCGATATTCGGTGCGCTGGGCGGCGCGATCTGGGGACCGAGCGTCTATCTCTGGATCGTTCTTGGTACTATTTTCGCCGGCGGCGTGCATGACTACCTGTCGGGTATGATTTCGCTGCGCGAGGATGGCAAGTCGATATCCGAGGTCGTCGGCAACCACATGGGGACGACGATGCTGTTCATCATGCGCGTGTTCTCCGTCGTGCTGCTCGTGCTGGTCGGTACTGTTTTCATGACCGGCCCGGCTGGTCTGCTGCACACGCTGACTGGTCAGCCGATGTTCTTCCTGACCATGTGCGTATTGACCTACTTCTTCCTGGCTACGTTGCTTCCGATTGATACGCTCATCGCGCGCTTCTATCCGATATTCGGCGTCTGCCTCATCGTCATGGCTCTCGGCATCATGGGAGCGATGCTGTTCGGCTATGGCAGCGGTGGTCACAACATGCCGGAGATGGTTCTCGCGAACCTGCATCCGAAAGGAGATGCCATGCCGATATGGCCGCTGATGTTCATCACGGTTGCCTGCGGTGCAGTATCTGGCTTCCACTCCACGCAGTCGCCGCTCATGGCCCGCTGCCTGAAGGATGAGCGCCTCGGCCGTCCGGTATTCTACGGAGCTATGGTGTCTGAGGGTATCATCGCCCTGATCTGGGCTGCTGCTGGTATCACTTTCTTCTATGATACGAACGGACTGGCTGCTGCTATGGCTCAGAAGGGCGGCGCGGCTACGGTTGTTTATCAGATCTGCCAGGGATACCTCGGCGACAATATCGGTATGATACTGGCTATGCTCGGCGTCATCGCCTGCCCGATTACTTCTGGCGATACGGCATTCCGCTCGGCTCGTCTGACGCTGGCTGACTGGTTCGGCATCGACCAGACGAAAGCAGGAAAACGCCTCATAATCGCTGTACCGATGCTCGCTATCGGCGGTTTCCTCTCGCAGATGGACTTCAACATCATCTGGCGTTATTTCTCCTGGACGAACCAGACGCTCGCTATGATCGTGCTCTGGACGGGCGCTACTTACCTCTATCATAAGAAACCAGAGTCGAAGGCCTACTTGATCCCGATGGTTCCGGCGACATTCATGTCGGCCGTCACCTGCACCTACATCCTCATGGCGAAGGAAGGTCTCCAGCTCGGCACTGCGATATCCTATCCGATCGGTATCATATTCGCCGTGTTCTGCCTGGCCCTGTTCCTGAAGAAAACAGTGCTGAGTGGGAATAAGTAACAGATAAATATGCTGATGATTATCTGACAGCAACGAGGCTGCCGCAAAATTTGCGGCAGTCTTTTTTTCTGTGGCGCTTTGCGGTATAATAAAAACGAATTAGCTTCATATATGATATAGAAATTAGGAGGCTGGCGCATGCGATATCCGATCGAGCTTGACATAACCGGGCGTTGCTGCGTCATTGTCGGCGGTGGAGCTGTGGCTGAGCGCAAAGCGGGTCCGCTGCTGGCGGCCGGGGCTGATGTCACGGTGATAGCCCCGCAACTGACGGCCGGGCTTGCTGTCTGGCGGGAGCAGGGCCGTCTCGGGTACATGGCGACGGCCTACCAGCCGGGGCTCCTGAGCCATATGGATGAGGTGCCGTTCCTCGTATTCGCTGCGACGGATGACAAGGAAGTGAATGCGGCGGTGTACGCCGAGGGACGGACCTTGGGGGCGCTGGTAAACGTTGCCACAGCTATGGATGCCCGTTCCGATTTCACCGTGCCCGCGACACTGCGGCGTGGGCGGCTGTCGGTGTCCGTGGCGACTGAGGGACTGAGTCCGGCGCTCTCCCGCGCCTTGCGGCTCGAGCTGGAGCAGCTGCTGCCGGAGTCGCTGGGGGAATGGCTCGAACGTGTGGCCAACCTGCGCAGTGAACTGAAAGAGAAAATGAAGACACAACCTGAGCGACAGGCATTCTGGCGCCGGGTTCTCGATAAAGATATTATGGAACTGGTGCGCCAGGGTGATTTGGATCAGGCGGAGGTAATGATTAGGAATGCAGCTTCTGGTATTGGGATTGAACCATGAGACAGCGCCAGTAGAGGTGCGTGAGCGCTTTTCGATAGACAGGGACGCCATGCGCGAGGGACTGGCCAATATTGATGATTATGACGGACTGGAGGAGGCAGTGGTACTCTCCACCTGCAACCGCAGCGAAGTGTACGCAGTGCTGGATGATGAGGGAGAGGGGCTGCCGACGCTGAAGCAGTTCCTGTTCGATCTGACGGGCAACGATGATGATATCGATGAATTCCTCTACAGCTATAGCGGTGTGGATTGTATCAGGCATCTTTTCCGCGTGGCGGCCAGCCTCGATTCGCTCATCCTGGGCGAGGGACAGATACTGTCGCAGGTGAAGGATGCCTATACGATCGCTCGTGAGGCAGGAGCTACGAGCACGGTGCTCAATACGCTCATGCACCGGGCTATCGCGACCGGCAAGCGCGTGCGCACGGAAACGCGCATCCAGTACAACTCGGTGTCCGTCAGCTATGCGGCCGTCGAGCTCGCCGAGCAGGAGCTCGGCGGGCTTCAGGGGCGTGGTGCTCTGATTTTCGGCGCCGGGCACATGGCCGAGCTGACGGCCCGCCATCTGGCATCACATGGGGTGAGCCATATCTATGTAGCCAACCGCCATGTCGAAAAAGCTCAGAAGATAGCAGATGAAGTGGGCGGCGAGGCCATACCATTCGTGGGGGCGTTGCGCCGGGCCGCTGATGTCGATATCGTCGTGACCTCGACCGGTGCGCCGCACTATATCGTTCATCCCTGGGAGACACGCAAGCTCATGAATCATCGTCATGGTCGGCCGGTATTCATTATCGATATCGCGGTGCCGCGCGATGTGGATCCCGAGGTCGGCGATATCAAGGGGATCACGCTCTACAATATCGACGCGCTGGAAGAGGTCGTCGATGAGCATAAGGCGGAGCGTCAGCGTGAGGCCAAGGGCGCAGAGGAAATCGTCGAGGAGGAAGTAGAGGAACTCAGGGAGAAATTCCAGTATCTGCCGTTCCAGCCGCTCATGGCGAGACTCTCAGACCGCTGCGAGCGCATACGCGAGCGCGAGGTACGCCGGGCAGCTTCGAAGCTGCCGGATCTGACGGAGGCAGAGTGGCGACAGGTGGAGCACATGTCGCATATGATCGTGCGCAAGATTCTGCGCACGCCGATGAAGAAGATGAACGAGGCGGCAGGTACGGCGAACGAAGCCTATTATGCAAATGCCATGCGGGCCCTGTTCAAGCTGGACCGCAAGGAGAAGAAAGGAGAGGGGCACGCGAGTGAAGCAGAAATTGATCATCGGTACGCGGAGCTCTGAGCTGGCCCTGTGGCAGGCCGACTATGTGGCCGAGCAGCTCAGGGAGCATTATGCGGAGGAATATCCGGATCTCGTCATAGAGAAGAAGCTCATAACAACGAAGGGGGACAAGGTCCTCGATGCACCGCTGGCGAAAATTGGCGGCAAGGGCCTGTTCACGAAAGAGCTCGAGCAGGCCATGCTGGACGGGCAGATTGATATGGCTGTCCACAGCCTCAAAGATATGCCGACAGCGCTGCCGGAGGGATTGACGCTGGCGGCCATCACGAAGCGGGGCGGCAGCGGTGATGCTTTCGTGAGCCATAAATATGCCCATTTCTATGAGCTGCCGCGCGGGGCGAAAGTCGGCACCTCGAGCTTGCGCCGTCAGGCCCAGCTGCTCCATGTGCGCCCCGATCTCCAGATAGAGAGCCTGCGTGGCAATGTCCTGACGCGGCTCAAGAAACTGGATAATGATGAGTTCGATGCCATCATACTGGCTGTGGCCGGTCTGAAGCGCCTGGGCTACAGCGGCCAGATCACCGAGGTTCTGCCGAAGCGCATCATGCTGCCGGCGGTCGGGCAGGGAGCGCTGGCCATCGAGACGCGTGCTGACGACCAGGAAATGATACAGGCTGTCGATTTCCTCAATGATGAGCAGACAGTAGCCTGTGCTCAGGCTGAGCGGTCGTTTCTGGCGCGCGTCGAGGGCGGCTGCCAGGTGCCGGTGGGCGTCTATGCTGAGCCGGAGGTACAGTTCGGCCAGGCGCTGAATATGAGCCGCCGGGGCAATATGTTTGCCCGTGCTGTCTATACCGGCCGCATAAAGGTGGAGGCCGTTATCGCATCGCTCGATGGCAAGCGCCTTTACCGTAGCAACGTGCAGGGACAGGCTAATCAGGCGCGCCAGCTCGGACGCCAGCTGGCCGATGAGCTGCTTGATCAGGGTGGTCTCGCGATTATGCATGAGCTGGGGCTCCTGCTCGACCGCCAGTAAAACAGATTCAGACATATATTTGATGCATATAGAAGGGAGTACAGCATGGCAGGAATGGTGTATTTGGTAGGAGCTGGTCCGGGCGATCATCGTCTGCTCACATTGAAGGGCAGGGATTGCCTCGCGCAGGCCGATGTGGTCGTATATGACCGCCTCGTCGACCCGCGCGAGCTGCAGTGGGCGCCGGCCGGAGCCGAATTCGTCTATGTCGGCAAGGCAGCCAGCAATCATACGATGCCGCAGCCGGAAATCAGCCAGTTGCTCGTGGATAAGGCCAAAGAGGGAAAGACGGTCGTGCGCCTCAAGGGCGGCGATCCCTACGTATTCGGCCGTGGTGGCGAGGAAGGTTTGCTGCTGCGCGAGAACGGCATCGATTTCGAGGTCGTACCGGGTATCACTTCGGCTGTTGCTGTGCCCTCGTATGCCGGCATACCGGTCACGCACCGGGCCGTAGCCACCTCGTTCGCGGTCATTACCGGCCATGAGGATCCGACGAAGGAAGCCTCCCAGCTGAAATGGGACAAGCTCGCGACGGGCGTCGATACGCTGATATTCCTCATGGGGCTGTCGAACCTGCCGTACATCACGCAGCAGCTCATCGCCAACGGGCGCCCGGCTGACACGCCGGCCGCAGTCATCCGCTGGGGCACGCGCACGAATCAGCGGGTACTCGTCACGACGGTCGGTACGGCGGCCGCCGATGTGGAGAAAGCCGGGCTGAAACCGCCGGCCATATTCATCGTCGGCGAGGTCGTGAAGTACCGCGACCAGCTCGACTGGTTCGACCGGCAGGCACAGCGGCCGCTGTTCGGTCATACGGTCCTCGTGACGCGCGCGCGGGCACAGGCATCGCGCCTGAGTCAGACGCTCGAGAATATGGGGGCCCGGGTCATCGAGCTCCCCGCCATCACCATTGCGCCGCCGAGCGATGATTATGAGGCACTCGATGCGGCCATCGACCGCATCGATGATTTCCACTGGCTCGTATTCACGAGCGTCAATGGCGTCGAGCAGTTCTTCGCCCGCATGGAGCAGCATGGCCTCGACACGCGCGCACTCGGCTACGCCCGCGTAGCCGCTATCGGCCGGGCTACGGCCGGGGCTCTGCAGCGCTATGGCATAAAGGCTGATCTGGTGCCGGATGAGTATCGGGCCGAGACATTGGCAGAGGCATTGCAGGGGCAGCTGCCACCACATGCAAAAGTATTGCTGGCCCGGGCGGAAAAAGCTCGCGAGGTACTGCCGGAGAAACTGCGGGCCTGCGGCGCCGAGGTGATGGTAGCGCCCGCCTATGCGACCCAGGCTGCCGAGCTCGATGAGGCTGCCCGTCAGGAGGTCGCTCAGCAGATAGAGGCTGGCGACATCGACATCGTGACATTCACGAGCTCGTCGACCGTCGAGAATCTCATCAAGCTCCTGGGGATAGAGCCGCTGCAGACAAAGGGCCTGCTCAAAGCCTGCATCGGCCCGATCACGGCCGACAAGCTCCGCAGCTTCGAGCTGGAGCCCGATATCACAGCTGCCGAGTATACAATCGATGGCCTGGTGAATGCCCTGAAAAGCTACCTGCAGCATCAGGCATGAAAACTGTTTCAGAAAGGCAGACTGGCGGCTGCAGCCAGTCTCATATAAATATCTGGAGGCATGACAATATGTACGATCAGAAACTTCGTCCGCGCCGTATGCGCATCAGCCCGAATGTCCGGGCCATGGTCCGCGAGACGACCATCAGTGTAAAGGATTTCGTCTATCCGCTGTTCGTCGTTCCCGGAACGAATGTCAAAGAAGAGATACCGAGCATGCCGGGCTGCTATCATCTGTCGGTCGATAATGCCGTCGAGCTCGCCAAAGAGATTGCCAGCCTCGGCATACCATCCGTCGAGGTGTTCGGCCTGCCGGAGTACAAGGATGATATCGGCTCGTCGGCCTGGGATATGACGAGCCCGGTGCAGCGGGCCATCACTGCCATAAAGAAGGCTGTCCCCGATCTTGTGATCGTCGGTGATGTCTGCCTGTGCCAGTACACGAGCCACGGCCACTGCGGCTGCCTCGATGGCCACTATGTCGATAACGATAAGACGCTCGGACTGCTGCAGAAGGTTGCCCTGTCGCAGGCTGAGTCCGGCGCTGATATCATCGCACCGTCGGACATGATGGACGGCCGCGTAGCTGCAATCCGCGAGGCTCTTGATGAAAAGGGCTTCATCAATACATCCATCATGAGCTATGCCGTGAAATACGCCTCGGGCTACTATGGGCCTTTCCGCGACGCTGCTGATTCGGCACCGCAGTTCGGTGACCGTCGGCAGTATCAGATGGATCCGGCCAATGCGCACGAGGCATTGAAAGAAGTAGATCTGGATATCGCCGAGGGAGCTGACATCATCATGGTGAAACCGGCGCTCGCCTACCTCGATATCGTGCGCCAGGTGCGTGACCATATCCATCATCCGGTCGCCACGTACAACGTCAGCGGCGAGTACGCCATGGTCAAAGCGGCAGCGCAGAACGGCTGGATCGATGAGAAGCGCATCGTCCTCGAGACGCTGACGAGCATGAAGCGGGCTGGTGCCGATATCATCATAACGTATCATGCCATCGATGCAGCCAAGTGGCTCAAGGGCTGAGAGAGGAGCAAACATGCTGAATCAAACGAAATCTGCCGCCGCCTTTGCGGAAGCGAAGAAGTACATGCCGGGCGGCGTCAACAGCCCGGTCCGGTCCTATGCCAATGTCAACTGCACGCCGCCGTTCATCGACCACGGCCTCGGCGACCGCATATTCGATATCGATGGCAACGAGTATATCGATTATGTGGGCTCCTGGGGACCGCTCGTCGTCGGGCATGCTCATCCGCAGGTCGTACAGGCGCTCAAAGAAGCTGTAGAGCGCGGCACAAGCTATGGAGCTCCGACCGTCATCGAGACCGAGCTCGCGAAAAAAGTGCACGAGATCTACCCGAACATCGAGGTCATCCGCATGGTGAACTCGGGCACCGAGGCTACCATGAGTGCGCTGCGTCTGGCGCGCGGCTACACGCATCGCGACAAGATTGTGAAGTTCATCGGCTGCTATCATGGACACAGCGACAGTCTGCTTGTATCCGCCGGCTCAGGTATGGCCACGTTCGGCGTGCCGAGCTCGCCCGGTGTTACGCGCGGCACAGCGGCTGATACGATCGCCGTGCCGTACAACGATCCTGAGGCCATAACGAAGGTCATGGACGAGCAGGGCGATGAAATCGCTGCCATCATCGTCGAGCCGGTGGCCGGCAACATGGGCTGCGTGCCGCCGCGTCCGGGATTCCTCCAGTTGCTGCGCGAGCTGACGGCTCAGCACGGTACGCTGCTGATATTCGATGAGGTCATGTGTGGCTTCCGCGTATCGCTCGGTGGAGCGCAGGGTGCCTATGATATCAAGCCGGACCTGACGTGCCTCGGCAAGATCATCGGCGGTGGCCTGCCCGTAGCTGCCTATGGCGGCCGCGAGGAAATCATGCGCCAGATATCGCCGGACGGACCGGTCTATCAGGCCGGGACGCTGTCGGGCAATCCGCTGGCCATGACGGCCGGACTCGAGACGCTGAAGCTCATATCGGCGGACGGAGATTCCTTCAACAAGAAGCTGGAGGCCAATACGACGCGGCTGCTGGAGGGCTGGAAGCAGCAGGCGCAGGAGGCCGGTGTCGCCATCCAGGCGCATCAGGCCGGCTCGATGTTTGGCATATTCTTCAGTGAGAAAGAGGTCTGGAACTACGATGACTCGGCAGCTGCCGATCAGCAGGCATTCGCGGTCTGGTTCCGTGCCATGCTCGAGCAGGGCATCTATCTGGCCCCGTCTCAGTTCGAGACACTGTTCATGAGCGGCGCTCATACCGATGCTGATATCGACCGCACGATAGCAGCTGCTGGATCTGCTTTCGCCGCCGTGGCTGAGTCGCGCAGAAAATAATAAGGCAAGAAATTCATTGCCGACATACCCCTGGATGGACAGCAAAAAAATAAGCTGCTTCCGTCCAGGGGATTGTCTTTTTACAGGCAATGCCCCACGACGGAGTCAGCTTATGATTCATTGTACGATGTGCTTGCCGCCCAAGTATTTCGACTGCCAGTAGGAGCTCGTCAGCGTGTCGATGATGACGCCGCGGCTCGAGCTGGCATGGATGAACTGGTTGTTGCCCAGATAGATGCCGCAATGGCTGGCGCCGGGTGCATAGGTGGTGAAGAATACGAGGTCGCCGGGGACAAGCTCGCTGGTGCTGCGGGTGCGCAGCCCGAGTTTGTACTGCTCATCGGCTGTGCGCGGAATGCTGATGCCGTTTTCCGCGAAGACGTATTGCAGATAGCCGGAGCAGTCAAAGGCTTTCGGCGTGTCGCCGCCGAAGGAATAGGGGACGCCGATGTATGATTTGGCACTCCTGAGCAGTGAGTTTACCTTGTAGCGGGCCAAGATCTGGCGGCCGTTCGGGGCCAGCGGCGCGCTTGCCGGGCGGTGATAGGTGGCTGGTGACTTCTTTTGCGGCGGCTTCACATTGCTGCCCCAGGGACGCTGCTTGGCCGTCTTCAGGGCGCGCCAGGTGGCGTTGTTCACCTTGCCGGTTATGCGGATCTTGTTATCGCGCTGGAACTCAGCGACCGCGCGTTCGGTATCCGCTCCGAATACGCCATCCAGCGAGCCCACATGATAGCCGACGCTCTTGAGTTTCTGCTGCAGCAGCAGTACATCATGACCGTGGGAACCGTTCTGCAGCTGTGGCGAGGCGGCAGCCGGACTGATGAGCAGGGCCAGGGCGGCTCCGGTGCAGAGCGCCAGACGCTGCAGGCGCCGGGCTGGCAGATGATGGCTCACGAATCGCATAGACGGTCTTCCTTTCCTGTATATTCGGCTGATATCCGTACGGTTATTTTTCAAGGACGTGTTCGAGGCCCTGGCGCATGAGCTTCACGACATGCTCATCATCCAGAGAATATATGGCCTCTTTGCCATCGCGACGGTATTTCACGAGACGGGCGGCGCGCAGTACGCGCAGCTGGTGCGATATGGCTGACTGCCCCATGTGCAGGGATTCGGCGATATCGCAGACGCATAGCTCCTGCTCGGCAGCCAGCAATGAGAGTAGCTTTATGCGCGTCTTGTCGCCTAAGAGCTTGAATATCTCGGCCAGACGCAGGCTCGTCTCATCGTCCAGACGGTGCAGGGCTGCGTCCTGGAGCTTGTCCGGATGCGTCTTGTAGACATCGCAAATATCGTTTTCCTGTTTTATATCGCAGATTTCTTTTTCTGGCATATTGTATCTCCTGTTTTTAGCTTATAGTATATTATAACGCCGTTTTATATATTTTGCTACAGGCAAAATCTGCGTCAGGTGTGGAAACGGAAGGAGAATTTCCGGCCCGGGGTTATGTATTGGATGAGATTGATCTCGTCCTCGTCGATCATGGCGACGATATTCGTGCGGGGCTCGGCAGGCTGCGGTACCCGGATGATCTGCAGCTCGCCCTCGTAGCGGCCGTAGGCGCTGGAATCAATAGTGATGGCGCCGGTGGGACGCATGGTGCGGGGACGGTTGTCGGGAGCGATGTGCTTCCCGGCCTCGCGGAGGAGGCGGCGGCTCTCCTGAGCGCGCACGACATCGCGGGCCGCGTCGATGCGCGAGGTGAATGTGTGCTGCAGCAGGCTCCTGGCCGTCTCATCGTCGGTCAGAAGTCTGGCATTCAGGCATACTTCGCCGGGCTGTTCACTGACGCTGGCCAGCGCCTGGATCTCGTCGCTGCCCGGGAGTGAATCGCCGATGAATACCGAGTCGATGCCGAGAGCGACGAGATGGCGTGCCGCCAGTCCGACCGGCATGTCACGATGCTCCTCGAGCGTGGGCAGTCCCTCGCTGAGCGGGCCGCGATGATGATGCTGGCTGGGGACGAAGGCTCCGACACGGATGCCGAGGCGATGCAGGATGAGGTTGCGGCGGGCGATGAGCTCCTGGCTCAGGCCGGTACCGCGGCGTGGATAGAAATTATGCATGGCGTCCAGATGCTGCGGGTCGGCCTTGGCTTCCATGATGGCTGCCAGGCTGGACGGCGTCAGCGTAGAGGCATTGAGTTGGATTTTGAGGCCGTGCGTGTGGGTCAGGCGGGCGATATCAGCTGGTGAGAAGCCATTGTCGAGGCGCAGGGTCGTTATGCCCAGCAGACGGAAGGACAGAGGATTGAATTCTTTCATGTCCAGCAGCTGGAGCGTAGTCGGAGATACGTCAGATATTATTTCGAAATCCAGTTTGCGGGCAGCGGCCAGCAGCCGACGCAGGTCATGCTGCAGCTGCTCCGGGTCGGATTCAGGTATCTGCAGGGAGGTGAACAGGCGTTTCAGGCCAGCGGCACTGGCCTGTTCCATCAGTGCGATATTTTCTTCTATAGTTCCTTCGCCCGGCAGGCCCGGGTATATGGAGATGCCGTTTTCCATCGTGAAGTCCTTTCCGCGAGATTCAGTTTAGTCGGGGTCCTGGAAGCCGATGATCCAGGTGGCGATGAAGCCGCCGGCATAGGCAGCAGCCAGTCCGGCCAGATAGATGGGAATCTGGTCGGTGGCCGCAGCCAGAGGCAGGCCGCTGATGCCGAGCGTGGCTGCTCCGACGGCAAAGGCGGCTTGGACAGCGCCACCGCAGGCACCGCCGATGCAGGCACCGATGAAAGGCCTGCCGAGCGGCAGCGTGACGCCGTAGATGAGCGGCTCGCCTACACCGAGGATGCCTACGGGCAGGGCCGAGGCTATCGTTTTCCTGAGGCGGGCGTTGCGCGTGCGCAGGTAGACGGCGAGGCTGGCTCCGACCTGGCCGCCGCCCGCCATGGCCAGCACGGGCAGCAGTATCGTGACGCCGTAGCGGTTCAGCAGCTCGGCATGGATCGGCGTGAGTGTCTGGTGTACGCCGAGCATGACCATGGGCAGGAATGTGCCGCCAAGTATGGCTCCGGCCAGGGCTCCGCCGGAGCCGATGGCCGTCGTGGCGGCGTAGCCGATGAAGTCCGATATGAGACCGCCGAGCGGCTGCAGCACGAGTATGGCAATGACTGCGGACACTGCGAACGTGATGAGCGGCGTGACGAACAGGCTGAACATATCCGGCACGATGCGGCGCAGACGCTTTTCCAGCCAGGCTGCGAGAGCGGCGATGAGCAGTACGGAGATGACGCCGCCACGGCCCGGAGTCAGCGGATAGCCGTTGATCGTGATGCCGGCCAGGGCAGGATGGCTGATGAAGGCTCCGAGGGCACCGCCGATGATGGGCGTGCCGCCGAATTCACGGCTCGCATTGTAGCCGACGAACAGGTTCATGCCCCAGAAGACACAGCTGCCGGCGACACTGGCCAGCTGCAGGACCGGCGAGCCGTTCAGCAACGGATCCAGCTTCATCGCGACATTGACACAGCCGCTGATGAGGCCGCAGGCGATGAAAGCGGGGATGAGCGGGATGAAGATGCTGGCGATGCGCCGGAACAGCAATTTCAGCGGCGTGGCGTTTTTGGCGCGGATGGCCGCGTGGAGCTGCTCTGCCTGACCGAAAGCGGGCGCCGCCGGCTTCTGGTCGCTGGCTTCGTCATCGGACGTAGCCGGACCAGCGGCTGATGCTGCGGCGCTGTCAGTGCGCGGTTCGTCGTCATCACCGCTGGTGGCCGGCGCAGCTGTCGGCGATGCCAGCCGCTGCGTGAGTGCGGTGAGCGCAGCGGTCGCTTTGGTGACGCGGCCCGGGCCGAGTATGATCTGCAGCTCGTCTTCCTGTATATTGAGACCCATCACCCCGGGCAGCTGCTGCAGTCGCTGTTGTGCCGCAGGGGCTGGGAGCTCGCGCAGCGTCAGTCGCAGGCGCGTCATACAGTGCGTGATGTTCGTGATGTTGCCGACCGGTCCGGTCAGCAGGTATATGTTCCATACGAGGGCAGTCATATCATCATTCATGGCGGGACCTCCGCAAGGCCTCGGCTAGATGTCCGTGGGCGAGGCTGAGTTTCAGATGCCCCTCTGTGGCTGTGCAGCCGGTCATCTGCATGAGGATGGCCAGCTTGGCCTGCCCGCCGGCTTTCCGCAGTACAGTGGCAGCCTCGCTGTCCGTGCAGCCGGTGACTTCGCTGACGATATGGCGGGCACGGGCCGTCAGCTTGGCATTGGAGGCCTTGACATCGACCATGAGATTGCCATAGGTCTTGCCGAGCTTTATCATGGTGGCGGTTGACAGCATGTTGAGTACGAGCTTCTGAGCCGTTCCGGCTTTCAGCCGTGTCGAGCCGGTCAGGATCTCGGGACCGGTGACCGGCAGCAGAGCGAGATCGGCATGGTCAGCGATGACGGCATGCTCGGAGCAGGCCAGGGCGATGGCAGCGGCTCCGACATCGCGGGCGTAGTCGAGCGCTCCTATGACATAGGGCGTGCGGCCTGAGGCCGCGATGCCGACGACGACGTCCTGAGCGCGCAGCCCTGCTTGCTCGAGGTCCTGACGGCCACGGACCGGGTCATCCTCCGCACCCTCCTGGGCCCGGAAAATGGCGGGCGTGCCGCCGGCGATGAAGCCTTGTACGAGCTCGGGCGGCGTGCTGAATGTCGGCGGGCACTCCACGGCATCGAGTATGCCGAGCCGTCCCGAAGTGCCGGCGCCGATGTAGCAGAGACGTCCGCCATGGGCCAGACGAGCCGTGATGAGGTCGACGGCCAGCGCGATATCGGGCAGTATTTTGGCGATGGCCTGCGGGACGGTCTGATCGGCTTCGTTCATGAGCCGTACGATGTCGATCGTTGCGAGTTCGTCTATATGCGTGGTCTCAGGATTGCGCTGCTCTGTGGTCAGCTGGGATAAATCTATATCTGGCATGTTTGCTCCTTTGCAGCCGTGAAATTTACGAAATAGCTATATAATAGTATAGCATAAAGTGAGACTTAGGGCTGTAAGGAAATATAATGTTGTCAAGCCTAAGCACTCAGTACCGCGGCAGACAAGGTTCCTTCATTCCGCTATTGTGGTTTGGCTAAAATAAAATTTTTCCCAATTAATAGGTCCCTTGAAAGTACTTAAACGCGCTACGCTTGAACGA
>CACXCN010000037.1 GCA_902766095.1 uncultured Selenomonas sp.
AGACAGACAGACAGACAGACAGACAGACAGACAGACAGACAGACAGACAGACAGACAGACAGACAGACAGACAGACAGACAGGGGAAGCGTCCGCGTAATTCCTCGTTAGAATTATTGCGCATTGTGGCCATTGTAATTATCATTATGCACCATTTTGGCGTTCATGGTGTGTTTCATGCTATAGATCCGTCGGCTCATGTTATTACATCAGCTACCTTTTCCTGGCAAATGTTATTCACACAACTTGTATGCTGGGGCGGGGGCATGGGGAATGCCATTTTCATTCTGATTACAGGATACTTCATGATATCTGGCTCCGTGCATTGGAAAAAATTGGCCTTGCTGTTGATGGCGATGCTGTTCTACTCTTGGCTCATCGCTGCCATTATTTATGGCGGCCATTTCCTGCCATATACATTGAAATCATCGCTACGCGAAATATTACCTATCCTTTTTGGCGAAAATTGGTTTGTTTCATGTTATATAATTTTTTCATTGTTTATTCCCTTCATCAATATTTTCTTGTTGCGATTGACAAAATTCCAGTATCAGGTATTTTTGCTACTGCTTTTCATGATGTTTGCTGTTCTACCATCATTTAAAATTGCTACATTTTTTGCGAATGCGCCTATCGTATTCTTTTTCCTCGTATATGCTTGTGGCGGATATTTGAAATTGCATGGAAAGCTATTTATCGAGATAAATTGCCATAGGCGTTATCTAAATGCATTTTTTGTCATGCTTGTTTTACTGTGGGGATCAATTGTAGCGCTTGATGCAGTGGGAATCATGCTTCATAAAGATGCTCTGTTGAAAGGAGCCCTACATTTTACGCAGGTCCTGCAGATACCTATGGCGATTTCCTTGTTCCTGTATTTCTTAGCAAGACCGTATTTCTTCAACGCACATATCAACCGTCTTGCGGGAACTGTTTTGGGCATCTATTTGATTCATGATAATAACCTGATGCGCAAAATCATATGGGATTATATTTTCCCCAATCTTGATTACATTCAATCATCATGGTATGTGCTGTTCTACGTTATCAAAGTATTCGCCGTTTTTGCTATTTGCAGCATGATCGAACTGCTGCGCAAGCGTTATGTCGAACGGCCCCTGTCAGCAGGAATAGATAGATGCTGGCCGTCTTTGCAGCAGGCGGTACTGGCAATACAGGTTCGTTGGAAGCGCTGGTCAGAGAGTGTTTGACGATTAAATTTAGTTTGCTCATTGCTATCTAGGCTGCTATGGAGGGCTATTGGTGAGCCGGGCTTACTTAGAGATAGATAAAGGCTGAGCAGTTCGCCACCTCATCTGCCTCTACGGGGCACCTGTCCGGGGTTGCCACCGGCAACCCGCGCTTTGCGCCCTCAGAGAGGAAGGCTTATAAAAAGGAGCCTGTCGCTTTTGCGACAGGCTCCTTTGTGGGTTCTGGGGAATCTCAGTCGAACTCGTAGGGCAGCGGGACTTTGTGGTAGGTCGTGTGCAGGAGTTCGTGGGACTTGTGGCTGAGCGGTTCGCCGAGGAAATCCTGATAGAGTTTGATGATATCCGGGTTCTCGTGCGATTTGCGGATTGGCAGGTCGCGGTCTATCTTGTACAGAGCCTCGATGCGTTTCCGGCGGATGGCGTTCGTCGTGCCGATCGGCTGGCCGCCGCCGCCGATGCAGCCGCCCGGGCAGGCCATGATCTCGATGAAGTCATAGGGGGACTCGCCGCGGCGTATCTGCTCCATGATTTTGCGGGCATTCTTGAGCGTGTGCGCCACGCAGATGCGGACGGTGCGTCCGGGCAGTTCGACCGTAGCTTCCTTTATGCCGCCGCCTTTGTCAAAGCCGCGGACATCCTCGAAATCAAGTTTTTCGAGCGTCTTGCCGGTGACTTTCTCATATACAGTGCGCAGGGCAGCCTCCATGACGCCGCCGGTGGCACCGAATATGGCGCCGGCACCTGTGCCGAAGCCGAGCGGGCTGTCGAAATCGCTCTCCGGCAGGCTGACAAGCTCTAGTCCGACGTATTTGATGAGCTTGATGAGTTCGCGCGTCGTCAGCACGATATCGACATCGCTGAGACCGTCGTGGCCGAGTTCGGGGCGGGCAGCCTCGAATTTCTTCGCGGTGCAGGGCATGATGGAGACCGTCACGATGTCATGCGGATCGATGCCGGCATTCTGGGCATAGTAGGTCTTGGCGATGGCGCCGAACATGCTCATCGGCGATTTCGCGGACGACAGGTGGTCGCGCTGATCCGGGAAATGTTTCTCCATGAAGTTGACCCAGCCCGGGCTGCACGAAGTCATCATCGGCAGCACACCGCCGTTCTGCAGGCGGTCGAGGAATTCGTAGCCTTCCTCCATGATCGTGAGGTCGGCGCCGAAGTTCGTATCGAATACCTTATCGAAGCCGAGCAGCTTCAATGCCGTGACCATCTGGCCGGTCACGATGGCGCCGGGCTCCATGCCGAAGGCATCGCCGAGAGCCACGCGGACAGAAGGAGCTACCTGGACGATGACGTGCTTGCTCGTGTCCTGCAGGGCATCGAGGACCTTCTGCGTGTCGTCCTTCTCGACGATGGCGCCGGTCGGGCAGACGAGCGAGCACTGGCCGCAGAGGATGCAGTCGGTCGTTTCCATCGGCTTGTCAAAGGCAGTGGTCACGCGCAGGTCGGCGCTGCGGCCGCAGTAAGTCAGGGCGCGGATGCCCTGGATGTCCTTGCATGCCTGGATGCAGCGGCCGCAGCGGATGCACTTCGACGGGTCGCGCACGATGGCCGGATTCGTCACGATGGGCTTCTCATGCTTCTCTACGCGCGGCAGGTGTGACTGCTGGATGTTGAAGCGGCTGCAGAGGCGTTGCAGGTCGCAGTTCTGATTGCGCGGACAGGTCAGGCAGTCCTGGTTGTGGTTCGCCAGCAGCATCTGGAGTATCGTGACCTGCGTATCGCGCACAATCGGGGTATCGGTATGGACTTCCATGCCCTCCCAGACGACGGTCGAGCAGGCAGCCAGCAGACGGCGTTTGCCCGTGACTTCTACCGAGCAGAGGCGGCAGCGGGCTTTGACGCGCTGATCCTCATGATAGCAGAGATGGGGGATGTCGATGCCGATGCTTTTGGCAGCCTCCATGATCTTCGTGCCTTTGGGAACGCTTACAGGGATGTTGTTTATCGTCAGATTGACCATTTCCTGTGCCTGGTCAGTCGTTGTCTTTTCGTTAGCCATTACTCTGCACCTCCGACCTCAAAAACCTCCGGGAAGACCTGCATGGCGGAGCGCAGCGTATTCTGTGCCGTTTCGCCGAGGCCGCATAGCGAGGACATGGACATGACGCGGGCCATCTTTTCCATCGTCTTTATATCATCTTTGGTCGCCGTGTGATTGGCGATGCGGTCGAGTATGATCTTTATATGCAGGTTGCCCTCACGGCACGGCGTGCACTGGCCGCAGCTTTCCTCGTAGAAGAAGTCCTGGTTGATGCGCAGGAAGTCGATGACGCTCGTGCGGTCGTCGACGACGCAGATCGCGCCGGAGCCGACCATGACGCCGGCGGCGCGCAGGTCCTCATAGGTGTACGGCGTGTCCAGGATGTCAGGACCGGCAATCTTGCCCGAGGCACCGCCGAACTGGATGAGGCGCAGCGAGTGGCCATCCGGCAGACCGCCGGCCAGGCCGTCGATGATTTCGCGCACGGTCGTGCCGAACGGGATCTCGAACACGCCCGGATGCTTTACATTGCCGCCGACGCTCACGAGTTTCGTGCCGACCGACTCGCCGACACCATACGTCAGATAGCGCTTGTCCTTATCGCGGAGCAGGTGCGGCACGAGGGACAGGCTCTCGACGTTGTTGAGGCAGGTCGGGCGGGCGAACAGGCCGCTGACCTTGATGAAAGGCGGTTTCATGCGCGGCCGGCCGGCCTTGCCCTCGATGGAGCGGATGAGGGCTGTGCCCTCGCCGCAGACATAGGCTCCGGCACCTGAGTAGAGATGGATGTCGTAGTCGAAGCCTTTGCCGAGTATGTTCTGGCCGAGGAAGCCGTAGCTCTTGGCCTGGCGGATGGCATTCAGCAGCAGCGGCCGGTAGCAGGCGTACTCGGCGCGCATGTAGATGTAGCCGTCCGTGGCGCCCATGACATAGCCGGCGATGATCATGGCCTCGATGAGGTTGAACGGATCATTCTTTATGAGCTCGCGGTCCTTGAAGGTCGTTGTCTCGCCTTCATCGGCATTGCAGATGATGATTTTCTTTTCGCCCTTGACGGCGCGGGCCTGCGACCATTTGCGTCCCATGGGATACTCCGCGCCACCACGGCCGCGGACCTTGGCCTCGGATATCAGGGTAGCGATACCCTCCGGATCGTCCATGGCCACCGCCTGGCGCAGTGCCTGGAATCCCCCGATGCTCATATAGGAATTGATGGAGCTGGGGTCGTACTGGCCGAAATTCTCGGTGAGAAATCTTACTTCGCTCATTTTTCTGCTCCTTCCTTATTTTAGCGAATCCAGCAGGGCACGGATCTTCTCGGTCGTGTCGAGATGGTCATAGACGTGGCCGTTGATGCGGACAGCCGGCGCGCGGTCGCAGGCTCCGAAGCAGGTCACTTTCTCGAGGGTGAAACGGCCGTCATAGGTTGTCTCGCCGAAATCGATATTGAGCAGTTCTTTGAGCTTGGCAGCGAGTCCATCACTGTCGTTCACATGGCAGGCGATCGAGGTGCATACCTGTATCGGATATTTGGCGCGTGGCGTACTGGACAGCTCGCTGTAGAAATTCAGGATGTCGAATACGTTCGTCACGGGCATATTGAGACGGTTGGCCACATAATAAGCCACCGGCTCAGGTACATAATGCATCTCATCCAAATCCTGCACTTCGAGCAGGATGCCGACAATCTGGGTGAAGTCGTAGTCATGGGACTCGAGCACCAGATCTATCTTCGCCTGCAGATCGGCAGGCAGCGGATATTTGGGCTTTTGTTCGCTCAGCATAGGGAAGCCTCCTAAATGATATTTATATACGTTGATGTAAAACGATTTATATGGCTCTATTATATAATAGATTCGTTATTTTTCCTATACTTTTTACGAAAAAATAGCGCTTGAGAAAAAAAAGAACTTGATGGAACAAGATGAATTAATATTTTATCGGTAATATTTCAAGCTTCAGGCATGCGGAGCTGCCGTAAAATAATTCATAGCCACAAAGCGTCAATATATGATAAGATATATTGAAACATATCATATATATTATCATACACAAGGGAAGAACTGGCTCAGAACGAGGTCAGGCCAAGCGACGGGGTGTCCCGTCAGTGGAGGACTGATGGGGTGTAGCCAATCGTGATTAGCAGATAAAGGCGGTAAGTGCGTGGGATTATTTGGCAGAATTCTTGTTTCGTTTACTATAGGTGTGACATTGCTGACGCTGCTGGCCAGCCGTTGGCTCGTGGGCGGGAAGCGTTGGTGGGCTGCTGCGGCTGGCATCGTGGCTCTGAACGTCATCATTGGTCGCTATATCATGGCTGACGATGTCTGGCTGCACAATGAGCAGTCACTCATGATGCCGTTTCTGGCCGGAATCATCGTATTCGTAGCAGAGGTCATCCTCGTCGTCATGGTCCTGCTGGCCGTGCTCATACGCTGGCTGCGGCGGCGCTGGCTGGCCATGCTCGACCGGCCGGTCGACACATCGCGTCGTCGGCTGCTGGCCTGTGGTGCAGCTTATCCCGTGGCGGCGCTGGGGCTCGCGGCTTATGGTGGCACTATCGGGCGCACGGATCTCGTGCGGCGGGACTTCACCATAGCTTCGCCACAGTATAGCGGGCTCGATGGCTATCGGATCGTGCAGATCAGCGATGCTCATCTCGGACTTTTCATGTCGGTCGATGACTTGCGGGGGATACTGGAAAAGGCGGCCGGGACGCAGGCGGATATGCTAGCGGTCACTGGAGATATATTCGATGATGCGCGGCAGAATGATGCGGCAATCGAGCTGATGGCCAGCTATGCAGACCGTTTCCCAGATGGCATATGGTTCTGCCTCGGCAACCATGAATACATGCGGGGCGTCGAGCATATCCTTCAGCGTTTGCGGGCGACGCCGGTTCATGTGCTCGTGAATGAGGCAGCCGAGGTGCCGGGACGCGGCCTCTATATGATGGGGGTCGGTTATCCTTTCGTAAAGGGGCCGGGGTTCTATGAGCGGAAGCGGAATTATTTCGCGCAGGCCCTGGCCGCTGTACCTGAAGGAGTGCCGACGGTGCTGCTGGCGCATCATCCCGAGTTCATCGATGACGCGGCGGCAGCTGGCGTGCCGCTGACGCTCACCGGACATACGCATGGCAGCCAGTTCGGCTTGTTCGGGCAGCCGCTGCTGCCGGTGTTCAAATACACGCGCGGCATGGTGCATATCGGCGGCTCCTATGGCTATGTGCACTCCGGCAATGGCAGCTGGTTCCCGCTGCGCATCGGCTGTCCGCCTGAGCTGGCCGTATTCACCCTGCGCGGGTGCTGAGTTGCGGTTGCAGGCTTGTTTCTGTACGCGGGGGCGGGATGCTGTGCGGCGTCGCTCCCGGGGATGAAGAGAAAAGGTATATGGAATGAAAAGAGAATTCAAGCAGTGTATAGAGGATCTGCGCGGGAAGCTGCAGCGGGGACAGGCTGCTGAGGCGCTGGCGGAGATCGAGGAGCTGCTCACGCATTATCATGACAGTGCAGAAGTTTGGCGGCTCTGCGAGCTGGCCGGAGCTGCCAGCTCGCAGCTGCTGAATGCGGAGGGGGTAGCGTCCTGGTATCTGCGGGCCGGATATAATGACACCATATTGCGCAGCCAGCGGGAGCATCTGTCGAATTATCTGTTCGCGCTGCACTATCTGCCGGGGCTGGCTCCTGATGATCTGGCCCGCCAGCATCGCGGCTATGCGATGCTGTATCAGGATGAGGAGATGATGCCGGTACGTCCGCCGCGGGCGGAGGGGCCGCTGCATATAGGCTATCTGGCGCCGGATCTGCAGCAGTCATCGTCGTCGCTTTTTTTTGATGTCATGCTCACCGGGCTGGATCCGGAGCGCTACCGTGTCTATGCCTATTCGCTGTCGGACGCAGTCGATGACTATACCGGACATCTGCGCGCCGGGGCGGGACTGACGTATCGCAGCCTCAGCAATATATCCATAGCCGAGGCTGCGGATATCATCCGGAATGATGGCATAGACATCCTGGTCGATCTCGGAGGGCACAGTCAGGGCGGGGATACGCTGATGGTGGCCGCCAGGCGGCCAGCTCCCGTGAATGTCACTGGCATTGGCTATTTCTCGACGACGGGGCTGCCCTGCAGCCGCATGGATTATTTCCTGACGGATGGCATCATGGATGTCGAGCATCACGCGGTGCCCGGTCTGCCGGAGGATGATGATGTCTATTTTTCCGAGCAGCTACTGCGGTTGCCGCATGGCTTCTGCTTTACGCCGACACCGGCCATGCAGAGCCGCGAGCCGCGCCTGCGCACGGCCAGACCGGACGGAGGCCGGGCCGTGGTATTTGCGGCCATGGGCAATTTCCTCAAGATCAATGAGGCCGTGCTGCGGGTCTGGCACCGGATCATGATGGCCGTGCCGGGCAGTCGTCTCGTGCTGCAGGATACGATGTGTCTGGAGGTTCGGCGGCGTATGCTTGAGGCGCGCATGCGGCATTATGACTGGGGACAGCTGATCGATGCCGGCCGGGTCGAGCTACGTCTGGGCAGTGATGATTATCTCGCTGAGTACAGCGCGCTGGATATCGTGCTGGATACGTTCCCCTATACGGGCGGGGCTACGACGGCGACTGCTCTTTATATGGGCGCGCCGGTCGTGACGCTGGCTGGCGATCATCACAGTGCGCGCATAGGCGCGAGCCTGCTCACGGCTGCCCAGCATGAGGAATGGATCGCTCATGACGAGCAGGAGTACTGCGATATCGCGGTACAGCTGGCTGCTGACCGTGACCGGCTGGCTCAGCAGAAGCTGCAGCTTCGCAGCGAACTGATGACATCGCCGCTGCTCGACCGCTGCGCCTATGCCCGGGCCCTCGAGGAGGTATACGATACCATTGCCAATATAGCCCGCGTGCAGGCCAGACTGAAAAATCAGGCGGGGAACGTAACAGACGAGGGGGAACGCTCATGAAACAGGATCTGCGTCATTTCCTGCACCCTTCACCGCTGCCCTCGCGCTGGCTGCTGATAGAGAGCAGCGAATACATACCGCATCTGCTGGCGAGGTGCCCGGCTGCCCGTATCACCTCGGTCGAGTCTGATGCCGATATCGCGGCACTGCCGCGCTTTGCCGACTTTGATGTCGATTGGGTGACGGCAGATTTCCGTACGGAGCTTCTGCCGGTCGGACGTGGTTCATTTGATTTCGTGCTGACCGATGTAGTGCTGACGGAGAGCTGCAGGCCATACGAGACGCTGCTCGGCCTGGCGACAGTACTGACGGATACTGGGACGCTGCTGGCGAGCTTCCGCAATCTGCGCTATAGCGGCGTGCTCGAGGCGCTGCGGCAGGGCGAGTTCCCGCTGGCGCCGACGACGATGAACCGCCATTACTATACGAAAGCACAGCTGGTGCGTCTGCTTTATCATACGATGTTCCGCGAAATCATATTTGCGCCCGGCGAGCAGGATGGGCCGGAGCAGGGACAGGCCGGCGATGAGCCGCTGTCGGCTTCGGAGCAGCAATGGCTGGAGCGGGGCTTCGATGACTTCGCACATGATCTGGCAACATCGGTCTGGCTCGTCGAAGCCCGGCGCTCGACGAGTGCCGTCGCGAATCTGAAAAGCCTTTATACTCCGGCCGTGCGCCGTCAGCTGGCCCGTCTGCTTCATCGCATCGAGTACGATGTCAGCAGAGGCGAGGCCGTGCAGCAGCTGGTCGCGCTCTGTCAGAGCGAGGGGATATTCCCCGAGTATCTGGACGATTTCATCACCGAGGCCTGCCATCATGCCGACCGCGTGCGGGGCATACTGTGCCGGTAGCTGGCAGGATATCATGTACATATAGCAGATGGGCAGTACCGGACGATGTTATTATGCCTAAGCACGTAGTACCGCGGCAGGCATGGTTCCTCCATTCCGCTATTGTGGTTTGGCTAAAATAAAATTTTTCCCAATTAATAGGTCCCTTGAAAGTACTTAAACGCGCTGCGCTTGAACGAAAGTACTTTCCGCGGGAATGCTTGATAGGGAAAAATTTGAT
>CACXCN010000038.1 GCA_902766095.1 uncultured Selenomonas sp.
CTTGCGGCGGTCGACGCTGCCCGCGAGCTTCGTGATGACGATCTCGGCCGTCGCGCTGATGATGGCCTCGTTGAGGTGGCCGCCGTGTGCCGCGCCCTGCTCGTCGCCGACGGTGATATGGAAGTGGCTGTAGGGCTGGCCCGCCATCGTGTCAATCGTGCCCGTCAGTGAGAGCATTTCGAAGGCACCCTCGAGCGTATTGGCCTTGTAGTGCTGCTCGGGCACGTTGTAGACGCCCATGACGACCTTCTTGACCGCGCCGAGTCCCTGGACCATGGCAAGCTTGATGTTCTCTTCCTTGGCGACCTGCATCAGCGAGGTGACGATTTCATCGTTCGGGTCAAGCCGCACGAGGATGTGCTGGCTGTCGATTTTCTTGTATTCCATAGTAATCCCTCCTGCTTACACCATTCGGTTTTACCAGGCAAAATCCTGCAGGGAAAGGCTCCATCTCTTCCCGAATATAGCGCAATGAGATATTGTACAACGGCACGCAGGTCCTAAGATTGGAAAGTATTGCAAGATCAGGCTCCTCCTATAGTCAAATCCTGACAATGGCGATATAATTAATTCAAACTGATAGACGAGAAGGTAGCAACTCATGAAAAAAATCCACTTTCACATAAGGCTGAGCCGGCTGGACCGGCTGCTGCTCTGCATCGTGCCTGCAGCCATCCTCGCTGTCCTGCTCCTGCTGCTGTACACGCAGCGCACCTATGAAGACCATACGCTACGCGCCGTCCGGCAGAATATCAGCGATCTGGCTGTCACCCAGCAGAATCAGCTGGATGACTATCTCGCGGAGAAAATCCGCATCCTCCAGGTATTCGCAGCCTTGCCGGGCATCTATGATATGGACCGCCCCGGACAGGCGGCCTTTATCGCCAAATGGCTGCCTGACTCGGGATTCCATCATATCTTCATAATGGACAACAACGGCCAAGGCTACTACCCGACCGAGAACAATATCGTGCGCGACCAGTCGAACGAACAGTTCTTCCGCGATATCAAGGACACCGATGTATTCATCACAGATCCGTTCGGGACTGACGACGGCCCCATCACCACGATCTGCGTCCCCATACGCCGCCCGGACGGCGATCGGGTCGGCACCTTGTGCGGGGCGGTATCGCTGAGCCTCATCCAGAGCTTCGTCAATGCCAACCGCACGATGTTCAACGGCAGCTGCTACATCCTCGATGACCGGGGACGCTATATCACTGTAGCCGACAACGTCGAATGGTCCTACGATCCCCTCGGCGAGCATGCCAATACGGATGTCAGCCTGCTCCAGCAGGCAGTACGCGACCAGTCCGAGATGCAGGGACAGATATTGCTGCACGGAGAAGACAATTTTGCTGATATCGTGCCGCTGAAAAAAGCCAACTGGGTCGTCATGGAATGTGTCCCTGTCAACAACGTCATCCGGCACATGTCCCAGATCAAGCTGCTGTTCGGCGTACTGGCCCTGCTGATCCTCCTGCTGTTCTTCGCTATCCTGCACATCCTGTACAGCTGGCGGCGGAGCGATCACCGCATCCACAATGACCCGCTCTGCAACTGCGGCAGCCGCGCGGCCTGCCAGCAGTACCTGTATGAGATGGAGGGGGATACCAACCACCTCATCAGCATACTCTATACGGACCTCAACCGCTTCAAATACGTGAACGACAAATACGGCCATGAAGCCGGCGACCAGCTGCTGCAGACATTCAGCCATATCCTGCGCCAGAACTTCGATGATCTGGCCTTCGTAGGCCGCATGGGCGGCGACGAATTCATCGTCCTGTTCACCGATGTGCCGCAGGAAAAAATCAAGGCCCGCTGGGCCATCGTCCAGCAGAAGCTGAAGGCAGCCAGCCGGGAGCTGCCGTTCGACTACGAAATAACAGCCGCCCACGGACTGGCCGTCCGCCTGCCCGGCAGCATGGAATCCATCCAGCAGCTGGTTAACCGCGCCGACCAGAGCATGTATAACGACAAGCCGGCACGGCGCTGATCTCCGCCACTCCAACAAACTCCGCGCCAGTCATGTGCGGACTGATAAAATTCGATGAAAGTACATTAGCTGATAAACAAGCCTATTATGGCAGCTTCGTTTATCAGCTAATAATTTATTATAAGATTGGCGCATAATATCTACGCAGTGGACATTGCGCGTGTATATTTATTTACTGAATCAGGTGTTCTATGAAATTTTCCTATCTTCAAAAGAATCCGGACCTTGCGGCAACTGCTGGTGCCTTCTGCATGACATTGCTGCTGGTGCCGTTCGAGCCGCTATCGATGCTTCGCAGCATCAATTTCCCGCTTTTAGGGCTGTTGTTCTGCCTGATGAGCATCGTGGCGGGGCTGCGGAAAAGCGGGCTTCTGGCGGCAGGCTATCAGCGGTTTCTCCACGGAGCGGTATCGAGCCGCTCCGCAGGGCGGTTCTTTATTTTCAGCTGCTTTTTCTCATCGATGCTGGTGACGAACGACGTCGCGCTGATCATCTTTGTCCCGCTCGCGATCCTGACATTGACGGAATGCCGGGCCATCCGGTTGATCATTCCAGTCATCACCTGGCAGACGATTGCCGCGAACATGGGGAGCATGCTGACACCTGTCGGCAATCCGCAGAATCTTTTCATCTACTCCTATTACCAGATGGGCGTATGGGATTTCCTGATGATTACAGGGCCTGTCACCATCCTCAGCGGTATAATCATCTTCCTCGCGACGTACTCCCTGCCACAGAAACAACTGAAACTGCAGGTGCAGGGCGAAACACATCTGCCGAAGGGGAAAATCCTGATCCTCCTGATACTTTTCACTCTCTGCCTGCTGAATGTCTTGCGCATCGTGCCGTCCGGCTGGATGATGGCATCCGTCACGCTTGCGATTTCCTTCCTGGACCGATCACTCTTCCGGGAGGTAGATTACAAGCTGCTGTTGCTCTTCGTATTCCTTTTCCTGACCGTGAATAACTTGACCAGGATCGAGCTGCTGTCACAGTGGGCAGAGGAAATGCTGACCGGCCATGTATTCCTGATATCGCTGGTATTCAGCCAATTCCTGAGCAATGTGCCGACGACAGTGATGCTTGCGCCATACGTGCAGGACCCGAAGCCGTTGCTTCTAGGTGTCAATATCGGAGGCCTCGGAACTGTCATCGCCTCCATGGCAAGCATGATTTCCCTCAAGGCATACCTTGGCATGCGACATCCCTTCCTGCGCTGGTATCTGACGGTGTTCACGGGAGCGAATCTGCTGCTACTGGCGATTTTACTGGTCTTTTGCCGCGCCGTCATATAAAAGATATATTTTATTTTAAATATGTAAATATTTTTATTGACAAAAAGGATTATTTATCGTATACTAAACACAGGTCATCAATAAAGAAAGAGTATGAATGATAAACCATACTCTTGCCAGAAGGAGTGATATTATGTTGCATCTGCAAAAGAAATCCCGGGCTTTGCTCTGTGGAGCTGCACTCATCGGCCTGATGACGGCTGGTCCTACGCTCAGCAGCTGCGCAGCAGCAGAAGCCACGACTTGGGATTTTGCCTCTGATGCTCAGAACTGGTCCTACATCGGCGGCTGGAGCTATAGCAGCCCGGCCTCTGCAGCCTGGGACAGCTTCAACGGCGGCAGCCTGAAGGTCAATGTCGACTTTTCCAAGGACAAAGACCAGACGTGGAGCGAAGTGAAGCTCAGTGACAGCGCTGTCACTAACTCAACCCCGATAAAGGTGGGTACGGGCATCTCGACGGTATCGTTCGACCTGTTCTTTGACCCGACGCAGATCAAAGGCGACTCTACTCTCAAAGCCAAGATCTACGCCAAATCGGTGAAAGGCGACGAGGTCATCAATCAGTCGGTCGACGAGCTGAATCTGGCCGCCGCCAAGGCTGTACCCGGCTCGAATCTAAAGCGTGTCCGCGTAAAAGCCATTCTGGATGATCCTGTCAATGTAGATATCGGCCACCTCGAGATCAGCCTGGTCAGCTATCTGACCAGCTATAAAGGCGACCTCTATCTGGACGATATTACGCTCCGATGACCCCTTCATCCCTCTTTTTCACGATACCCTTTACCCCTACCCTTAACTCTTTTACCCCTATTTTACCCTACAACAAGATCCTATAACCCTAAATTTCCCTTTACATTTAAGTCTTTACTCCTTACCTTTACCCTGGAAGAAGGGGCTGCGCTCGCAGCCTCTTTTTCGTATGTCCTGAACATCGTATCGTCGTTTTCGGCCCCTTGCCGCGATCGCGGAAAAAGTCTGAAGAACTGTTGCCATTATCACAGAACAGGCCGTACAGCTTTGCTATACTGGATATCGAAGAGAGGCGATGAAGATGAATGAAGTTGCAGGAAAGATTTTCTCTATAGCAAAAGACAATATCCCCGTTCCCGGATGCACGATTTCGAAATCTGTTTATGAGCAGCAGGGATATCACCTTTTGCATTTCTCGCTGGCGGAGCACACCGATATCAGCGCCGAAACCTATCAGGTCCCCAAACTGATTTATCTGGATGAAGGGGAGCTCGAGATTTTCACCAAATCCCAGTCCTGGCATCTCAAGACCGGTGATGCTTTCATCCTCCCGCAGCAGGTTCCCGTCGGCATGAGAGCGACGCTCGATAGCATATATACAGAATTAGCACTAAGAAAGGACAGCACCATGAACCAGATTCTAAAAGCAGGCGAAGTATTCAAGCTCAAAAACCTCCTCCCATATCAGGAGGGCAAGATCGTCAATATGGATCTCATCAATGATCCGAAACTGAAATTCGTGATTATGAGTTTTTCCGAGGGCACTGGTCTGTCCGAGCATGCCGCTCCCGGTGAGGCACTGATCTTTGCCCTGGATGGCGAGGGCGTCATCGGCTACGAGGGGAAGGAATATACCATAAAAGCTGGCGAAAACTTCAAGTTCGCCAAGAACGGGCTGCACTCCGTCCGTGCCAAAGGCAACTTCAAGATGGCCCTGCTGCTCACGCTGGAATGAGCGGGCATATCAATCCTATCGAACCGGAGGGTGTGAGTAAATCCTATCTTCTCACACCCTCTTTCATGTCATGCTAGTTTCCCAGGTATTACAATTAAGAAAAAACGCTTTCAACGCTAAAATATGATAAAATAATATTTAATATTATTACGAGGCTTCGGGCATCCCTGTGGGTGAATGCCCTGCCCCTGACTGAAATTAGCTATTGAAAAACCATGTTGGTTCCTGTAAAGTATCA
>CACXCN010000039.1 GCA_902766095.1 uncultured Selenomonas sp.
GGTCGTAGCAGCAGACGTAATGGTGATACCACGCTCCTGCTCCTGGACCATCCAGTCCATGGTGGCTGCGCCATCATGAACCTCGCCGATCTTGTGATTTACGCCAGTATAGAAGAGGATACGCTCCGTGGTGGTCGTCTTACCGGCATCGATGTGGGCCATGATACCGATGTTACGAGTTTTTTCAAGGGAATACTCTCTTGCCACTTTGTATTATCGCTCCTTATCAGCAGTATAGCGGAAGGATTACCAACGATAATGGGCAAATGCCTTGTTGGCCTCTGCCATCTTGTGCGTATCTTCCTTCTTCTTTATAGCTGCGCCAGTGTTGTTGGCAGCATCCATGAGCTCGCCGGAAAGGCGCTGGTCCATGGTCTTCTCGCCACGCATGCGGGCGTAGCCAACGATCCAGCGGATACCGAGCGTCATGCGGCGGTCCGGACGAACCTCGACCGGAACCTGGTAGTTAGCACCGCCGACGCGGCGAGCGCGAACCTCGAGGACCGGCATGACGTTCTTGAGAGCAGTCTCAAAAACTTCCAGCGGATCCTTGCCGGTCTTAGCGCGGATCTCCTCGAACGCATCATAAACGACGCGCTGAGCAACGCTCTTCTTACCGGAAAGCATTACTTTATTGATGAATTTCGTAACCGTCTTGGAATGATATACCGGATCCGGCAGAACATCCCGCTTAGGTACGGAACCTTTTCTAGGCATTGTTTTACCTCCTTCGCATAATCTTTTTAGAGCGCCAAATTATTTCTTCTTGGCTTTCTTGGCACCGTACTTAGAACGGGCCTGACCACGGTCCTGAACGCCAGCAGTATCAAGCGAACCACGGATGATGTGATAACGAACACCCGGAAGATCCTTAACACGACCGCCGCGAATCAGAACGACGCTGTGCTCCTGAAGATTATGGCCAATGCCTGGGATGTATGCGGTAACCTCGATGCTGTTCGTCAGGCGAACACGAGCCACCTTACGCAGAGCCGAGTTCGGCTTCTTCGGTGTCGAAGTGTAGACACGCGTGCAGACGCCGCGCTTCTGCGGGCAATTCTTCAATGCTGGGGCTTTCGACTTCTCCTGCATGCTCTTACGGCTTTTACGGACGAGCTGATTGATAGTAGGCATACATGCACCTCCTTCCTACATATTGGAAATTTATTATTTATCAAAACCACGAAGCGTACCTCGGGGTTTCTATCATTTTAATATGGCAGCTGCTGCCGCATCGACCTTTATGCCGCAAGCTCTGCCGAGCTCCTGCATACTGGCTGATTCATCCGGCTCCAGACCACACTCATGAGCTAGTTCCCTCAGCGGCTCTATAACGCCTGCCTCCGCATCGTGAGCCAGATACAATTTCCTGGCTGCACCGCGCTTCAGGCATTTCGTCACCTGCTTGATCCCGGTCACATGCTCACTGCTTTTCAATTCATCCAGCGTCATCGTCTTTCACTCCTCTGTATGAATTCCCCGGCCCCCGGCCGAAGTACTTTTATATATTATCACCCGCAAAAACCTATGTCAACACTTATAAATCAATATTTTGCGTGTACACTTCGCCTGGCGTTTCTTATTTTATTATTCCTTTCCCAAAGAACAAAAAAATCCGCAGAGACTGAATACTGCTCCCCTAGCGCTGTACTCAGCTCACTGCGGACTGCGACTCTCAATCATCACTCGCTGCCAGATCGGGCCGCAGCTTCGCGGCCCCCTTCAGATACACATGCCTGATCTCACGTTGCGGGATCGCAATATCAGCCAACACGAGGGCACGGATGCATTTCGGCAGGCTGCCGTCTATGGCGCACTGCCGGGCATCAAAGAGCGGCACGAATTCAAAGCCGGAGAGCCGCCGCACCCCCGTCGTCGGGAACGCCGCCTGCAGATCGTCGGTCATGCTGAATATGATCGCACCGATATCCTCAGATCGGAGCTGATTCCGCTGCATGATTTCAGAGATCAATGTCTCACCCGCCTGCCAGATCGATTCCTCATCATCGTTCTCTACCGTGATAGCGCCGCGGATCCCTCTCATGACGATTTCCTCCTTTATATATAGTACGTAATTCAGCGAATTGCCTGTCTGCGTATCAGACTGAGTAATGTTCAGCGCGTTCCCTTATGGATATCCCAGATAAGCCTCACGCTCAGTACGAAGGCGATAAGATAGCCCAGGACGCCCAGCAGTGGGATGCCCATGATCTGTGGCGTCATGCCGGTCGTACATATCGTACTCGAAGCGATAAGCAACGCTGCGCAAAGAAGCGAGATGATTAATTTGTTGACCATGCGGTCGACATGACGCAGCGTTTCCTCCGAGCCAGTCACATCCATATTGATCCGCGTCTGGCCGGACAACGTCATCTTTATGATATCCGACAGTTGTTCTGGCAGCTGCACCGACTTGCGCGCCAACAGCAGGCCCTCCTGCCGCACCTTGCTGAGTTCCTCGCGCCAGTTAAAGTTGCGCTTGTAGTTCACCGACATGCTGCGGGCCAGTATCTCGACGAAGCTGACATCCGGGCAGCAGAGCCGCAGGACGCCCTCAATCGTCAGCACGCCACGCGCGAACATCGAGAATCCCTGCGGGCAGCCGATATGATGCACGCGCAGTATATTCATGATCTGCCGCGTCAGTACGCCCATCTGGAGCGAGCGGAAATCCATCGTCGTGTACTGTGCCATGAGCTGATCGATATCCTGATAGAGGGCCGTATGGTTGATGCGTCCTTTCACGACACCGAGCGCCAGCACAGCGGACTTCATCTCGAACGTATCATGGGTAGCCAGCGCGTATACCGCCTTGCGGATAGCCAGGCGGTCACGCGTGCTCAGGCGTCCCATCATGCCGAGGTCCAGCCACACGATGCGGCCATTGCGCACCCATATATTGCCCGGATGTGGATCCGCATGAAAAAATCCATCCTCGATGATCTGCTTGACGTAGTTCTCGCCGAGCTTCCGTCCGATGGAGTTGATATCGACGCCCTTCGCGCGCAGCGCTGCGAGATCATCGATACGCGTCCCCTCGACGAACTCCATGACCAGTATGTGCTGGGTCGACAGATGACGATAGACCCGCGGGCATGTCACATAGCCGATGTCCCGGTTCAAATGGCGGAACTCGTCGATATGGTCGGCCTCCATGAGAAAGTCCATCTCCTGCTTGGCAATGGCCCACATCTCATCGAGCACCATATTGAAGTCCACGACGTCCTGAGAATCACTCAGGGCCTTTATGAGCCGGATTGCACGCTTCAGCAGCACGATATCCTTGCTCATGATCTCATAGATGCCCGGCCGCTGTACTTTGACGACGACCTTCTCGCCGCTTGTCAGCACTGCCTTGTGGACCTGAGCGATACTGGCCGAGCCCAATGCCTGCTCATCGATACTCCGGAATATCTGCTCCCAGTGGCGATTGTACTCGCGCTCGATGACCTTTATGATTTCGGAAAATGGCAGCGGCTTAGCCTCGCTCTGCAGCTTCATAAGCTCTTCGCAATACTCGGGTGGCAGGAAATCCGGCCGCATCGCCAGAACCTGGCCGAGCTTCACATACGTCGGCCCCAGGTCCTCGAGTATCATGCGCAGCTTTTCCGGCGTCATGCCACGCACTACCTCGCGGTGACGAAATACTTGCAACATCTCGCGCAAGCGCTTCGTGGCCTCGACATTCGTAGAGATATTGCCTTTCAAGAACTGTTTTAGCATAAGCAACCCCTAGCAGCCTGTACTGGCTGTTTGCCACCTCTGGAAATCATGATATCGTCAGCGTCCGAAGCCTGCAACAAGATAATCAGGCGCGTTTCGCAGTCTTGCCATACTTCTCAGCCAGCTGCTGGCGCACGGTCTCATTCGTCAGGAACTCATCATACGAGCAGACGCGGTCGACGACGCCATGCGGCGTCAGATCGATGATGCGGTTCGCAATCGTCTGCACGAACTCATGGTCATGCGAAACGAACAGCACCGTACCTCCGAAAGAAATCAGGCCGTTGTTCAGTGCCGTAATGCTTTCGAGGTCGAGATGGTTCGTCGGCTCGTCGAGCAGCAGCACATTAGCGCCGGACAGCATCATGCGCGACAGCATGCAGCGCACGCGCTCGCCACCGGACAGCACCTCGGCCTTCTTCTGGCTCTCTTCGCCCGAGAACAGCATGCGCCCGAGGAACCCACGCACGAATGTCTCATCCGGGTCCTTCGAATACTGGCGCAGCCAGTCGACAAGATTGAGGTCCACATCATCGAAGTAAGCCGAGTTATCCGATGGCAGATAGGCCTGCGACGTCGTGACGCCCCATTTGAACGTGCCCGAGTCTGCCTGCTCCTCGCCCATCAGTATCTTGAACAGCGTCGTCTTGCCGATGGCATTCGGCCCGACGAAAGCGACCTTATCGCCGCGACGCAGGGTGAAGCTGACATTGTTCAGCACCTGCTCGCCATCGACGTTCTTCGACAGTCCCTCGACCGTCAGCAGCTGGTCGCCAGCCTCGCGGTCCGGCGTGAACGCGATATACGGATAGCGGCGCGATGATGGCTTGATATCATCGAGCGTTATCTTGTCGAGCATCTTCTTGCGGCTCGTGGCCTGCTTCGACTTCGCCGCATTGGCCGCGAAACGCGCGATGAATGTCTGCAGTTCCTTGATCTTCTCTTCCTTTTTCTTATTCTGCTCTTTCTGCATCTGCAGAGCCAGCTGGCTCGACTGATACCAGAAATCGTAGTTGCCCGCGAAGAGGTTGATCTCGCCGAAGTCGACATCGCAGATATAGGTGCAGACCTGGTTCAGGAAATGACGGTCATGCGATACGACGATGACCGTGTTCGGGAAATCCTCGAGGAAATTCTCGAGCCATGTAATCGACTCCACGTCAAGATGGTTCGTCGGCTCGTCGAGCAGAAGGATGTCCGGACTGCCGAACAGTGCCTGTGCCAGCAGCACGCGCACTTTCTCCTGCGGCTTCAGCTCGCTCATGCGCATGGTATGCTCACTGTCCGGGATGCCGAGGCCATTCAGCAGGCGCGCTGCCTCGCTTTCTGCATCCCAGCCATTCATCTCCGCGAACTCAGCCTCGAGCTCCGCCGCCCGATTGCCATCCTCCTCCGAGAAATCCGGCTTCGCATAAAGAGCGTCCTTCTCATCCATGATCTCGACAAGGCGCTTGTTGCCCATGATGACCGTGCGCAGCACTTCATACTCATCGTAGGCATAGTGATCCTGCTGCAGCACGGACAGCCGCTCGCCCGGATCGATGCTGATTGTTCCGCTCGTCGGCTCGATCTCTCCCGACAGCAGACGCAGGAACGTCGACTTGCCGGCACCGTTCGCACCGATGATGCCATAGCAGTTCCCCGGCGTAAACTTCAGATTGACGCCCTTATACAGTACCCGCTTGCCAAACTGCAAGCCAACATTATTCACAGTGATCATAAAGCTGCCTCATCTCTTTTCTTTTCCAACATTATATATCAATTACTTCGTGAGCAGAGCCCGATACATCGACAATATGCTCTGACCATAGGAATAGCCAGGTACCGCCCAGCGGCCGTTCAGATCCTCCCAGCGCCCCAATGTATTCGTTCCGTACGTCGAGCGCACGAGCTCGTAGCGCGGATCGACGACCGGCTCCTGCGGCTGACGCGTCGAAGCATAGGCGAGCAGATGCTGGATATGAGCCCGCACCCCGAGCTGGGCCGAGGGGAAATACGCCCCCTTGATCTGCGCGCTCGTGGTCCCGAGCCCGCAATAATTATTCTGATCAGGCGTAACCGTCCCGCCATAGCGGAAGAACCCTGTCTCCTTCAGAGCCTGCACGAAAGCAACATCCGGCCGGATGCCCTCGCGCTCGCCTTCCATATAGTAGTAGGAAACCAGCTGCTCCGGCGTCACCGAAATAAACGGATGAGGATTGACGGAAAGTAGGTAATCCACACACTGCTGCTGGCTGGCCAGCGGCGTCCCGATGATGGAATCATCAGCCGCCGATACGGTCTGCGGCACTGCGAGCGGCGGCACCGGCAGCTGCGACATATCAGCTACGGCATTCTGCTTCTCCGCCGGATGGAGGATATCCTTTACTCGCTCATTCAAGCTGCGCTCCTCGCCTGCAGCCTGACGCACCTGACGATGCCGGTTCGGCATGATGACCACCTTCGTCGAACCGTCGCGGCTGACAGGCCGCTCCATCCGCTCACTGTCACTGCCAGCAATCGCACGCGACTGTTCCAATGATGCCGGTTGCACGACAGCCTCCTCCGGTATCTGATGATGCCGGGCTTCGACGGGGCTGGCTGTCAGCACCAGCAGTCCCGACAGCGCCCCTATAGCGATATAACTTTTCCTTACAGCGAATATTTTGTTTAGTATATTGATTCTGTTACTATCGACCGTCAAAAACTGAACACCCCTTGAAAACGTAGCTATACTTACCAAGTCAACAAAATGAAATACACTAAGAATAAGACAGTCAGCCCCCGCATGGACCAGCTCAACTCCCGGCCGCGACCGGCCAGGATCAGGCTGCCGCTCCAGGTCAGACATCCGGCCCCGAGCCCCACGGCGAAATCTCCCGCCAGCGGAATGAGCAGCAATGTCAGCATACCGGCCAGATACCCGGCCCGGTCCGGCAGACTCGCAGCCGTCGTCCTAATGATATGCTCCAGCATAAGCAGGCCGCCGACGACCAGCACCGGCACCGCTGGCGCTGGGAAATCGGCCAGGGCCGCGAGCACAGGCTCGAAAAGCAAGGCTGCCAACAGCAGCGCCGCCGCAGCCAGAGCTGTCCGGCGAGTCCCTGAGTCCTTTTGCTGCCCTGCCAGGATGGAGAGTGGCGACAACGCCACCGGCAGGCTCCCGACGAATGCCCCGATTGTACTCACTACCCCGAGGCCAGCAGATACCCGAGTACGCATCCGGCACTCTGTAGCCGCTAAAACACCTTCATTCCAACAAATCAGAGTCAATCCGAGTGCCACGCCCGTCCCCAGCATGCGCACGGCATCGCCATCGCGCGCCGGCAATATCGTCAGCTGCAGAGCCGTGACATCGAGCCCCTCCGGCAGCATGCACGGTGCGGCTGGCAGGGCCCAGAAGCCCTCAGCCAGCGCTATGACTGCCGTGACAAGCATGCCCAGGAACAAGCTCAGAGCCATTGATACGCGCAGGAACAGCAGTGCGAGCGTCACTACGATGCCGCAGAGACTCAGATACGCCAATGGGTCCTGCATATCTCCGAGCATCATCGGCGTCGGGCTGCCAGCCCAGGGCGCCGCCACGAGCAGCCTCCCCTGCGTCAGGCCCAGCACCACGAGCAACAGGCTGCAGCCGCCTGACAGCCCCCACCGGAGCGGTGGAGGAAGCAAGCCAGCCAGATTTCTCCGCCTGACCAGAAGGCTGAGCAATGCGCCAAGCAGCGATAACACTGCCGCTACGCCGAGCAACTGCTGCCAGCTGAGGCCGGCCGAAAGGCCACGCACATAGACGAGCCAGGCTGCAATGGCAGCCGGCGTCACCGCCAGCATCGGCAGTCGCCATAGTCCCAGCAGCAGCGTGCCGGCAACCGCGGCCAGCACATAGGCGGTATATGCTCCGGCAAACGGCATCCCCGCCTGCTGGAGCAGCGATGGCACGACAACCAGTCCAGCCAACTGCACACCAACCATATTCAGACCGGTCAATATATCACCAGCTGTGGCTCTCCTGGTCATGCGCATCCTCCTCGCGGTCAAAAAGCCCACGACCGCCATAATACAACTAACTACTATGATAGCACAAAAAGTCCTGTCTGTCAGCATCGAAGATTATGCCGAAACCAGACAGGACTGCATATCAGACATGTCGCGTACGCCTAGGCATCCTGCTCAACGCGTCAGTTCGCCAGCCGCATAAACGCCAACGCCGGCCGCCAAGAGTCCGAGCAGGACATTCGCACCTATATTTACGACTGCGAGGGCATAGCTGCCACCGCGGAGCAAGGTGAGGGTCTCCAGGCTGAATGAAGAAAATGTGGTAAAGCCACCGAGAAAGCCAACGGTCAGCAGCAGCCGTACCTGCTCCGGCAAAAGTCCTGACGTGCGTGCCAGGACAGCCAGTGCTCCCATGATCAGCCCCATCAGCAGGCTGCCGACGACATTGACCGTCAGCGTACCGAAAGGGAAAAACGTGCCCAAGCGCATACCGATCTGCGTAGTCACAAGATAACGGCATACGGCTCCGACGCCGCCACCTAGAAACACATAGATAAGATTCATGTTCTGTTCACCTGCTGTCTATCAATATCTCACATCTGAACCCACTTAGCCGCTGCACCGGCTCTGGCCTGACGCCCTGCTCAGCTCTCACGCTTCGAAATACTGCAGCGTCCTCCTCAGTCCCTCGGTCAGTCCGCACTGCGGCTCCCAGCCAAGTCCCTGCTTCGCCTTTTCCCGGCTTAGACAGGAACGATAGATGTCGCCCTCCCGCGCCGGAGCATACGACACGTGCCAGTCCGTCTTCTTGATCTCCGTGAATATGCTCACGAGCTCATTGAGGCTCGTCTCCGTCTGAGTGCTCAGATTGTATACCCGATTCGCCTGATCCGTGACCAGGGCCATGCGGATGCCGCGGGCGATATCTCCGGCATAGACGAAATCGCGCGTCTGCCCGCCGTCACCGAATATCGTGATATCCTCGCCGCGGGCCGCTTTCTGCGCAAAAATGCTGATGACGCCGCCCTCGCCCTTGTCGCCCTGCCGCTCCCCATAGACATTCGCGAAGCGCAGCACCACGTACTCCAGCCCATAGTGGCGGTGATAGAGCTCGAGATAGCGTTCTGACATCTCCTTCGTCAGTCCATAGAATGAGAGCGGCGCCAGGGGTGTATCCTCCACGAGCGGCAGCTCCGCCTCGGCCACATCGCCGTACACCGCTGCCGACGAGGGGAATATGATGCGCCGCACGCCGCCAGACCTGGCGCCCTCGAGCACGTTCACGAGCCCCATGACATTCTCATCCGCATCGAAATATGGATCGCGAATCGACGCCTCCACGAGAATCTGGGCTGCCAGATGAACGATGGCATCGAAATGACCGCCGGCGATATGCTCGCGAGCCGCTGCACTGCGTATATCATCCTGCCATAGCGTCACACCCTCAGGGATATGCTCTGCCTTGCCCGTGCTCAGATTATCGAGCACCACGACCTCATGCCCTGCATTCAACAACTCATGCAGCACATGAGAGCCAATAAATCCTGCTCCACCCGTAACCAGAATCTTCAATTTATCTGCTTCTTTCTGCCCTGTATGCCTTGATCATATCCGTATTCATCGACGATCTTGGTGGCTGAACCATCCATAACCTTTTCTATGAGTAAGTATAGCATCATTATCTGGATTTTTCTCAAAATCCTCGTATATTATAGATTACATCGAGATAAACAATTTCTTGATAATCTCCTTCGACTTCCTAGGTACATCCCTAGCCGATTTCAAGTATTTCCGCCCAATTGTTCCCATTTTGTAGCCATTAAGCTATTATTTTGCTATAATAGTAGCTGTAAATACCGCATTGAAAGGACGAAGGTGATTTTATGGCAGTACATGTCATCAACGAAGCACGGCGCTGCCTGCAGTGCAAGAAGCCGATGTGCAGGCTGAAAGGCTGCCCTGTACAGACGAATATACCGGAAATGATCAAGCTGTTCCTGAACGGAAAGATCGACGAGGCGGGCGCCATGCTATTCGATAACAACCCCATGAGCGTCATCTGCTCCCTCGTCTGCGACCATGAAGCGCAGTGCGAAGGTCACTGCATACAAGGGCATAAAGATGCACCCGTACAGATATCCTCCATCGAGCACTACATATCCGATACGTGGCTTGACAAAGTACATCTGCAGGCCGAGGCCCCCAAGGGACAATATGTAGCCATCATCGGCTCCGGCCCGGCCGGCATCACTGTCGCCGTGAAACTGGCCCAAAAGGGCTATGACGTTACCCTGTTCGAGCGCATGGACCGCCTGGGCGGCATGATGCGCTACGGCATACCGGATTTCCGCCTGCCGAAAACCATCCTCGACCGCTATCAGACGAAACTGACGGAGCTCGGCATCCACATCCGCCCCAACACGACCATCGGCGGTGCCCTGAGTCTCGATACGCTCTTCGATGATGGTTTTGACGCCGTGTTTATCGGTTCCGGTGTATGGCGTCCCCGCCGGCTCGGTGTCAAAGGCGAAAGTCTGGGCAACTGCCATTTCGCAGTCGACTACCTGCAGAACCCTGATGTCTTCCAGCTCGGCGATACGGTCGCCGTCATCGGCTCGGGCAACTCGGCCATGGATGTCGCCCGCACAGCCATCCGCAAAGGCAGCCGCCATGTCACCGTATTCGCCCGCCATACTGCCATAACCGCCAGCCAGCGCGAAGCCGACTACGCCCAGGCGGATGGCGTAGAATTCGCCTACTGCCAGGCCATCGACTCCATCACACGTCAGGGACCGATGCTGCGTACACGCCATTTCGATGACGACGGCAACTGCATCGCGGAGGACGAGCCTGTGCTCTATCCGGCTGACAGCACCATCATCGCCGTCAGCCAGCAGGCCAAGGACAAGATTGTCAAATCGACTCATAATGTGGAGACCACGGATAAAGGACTTATAAAGGTCGATGAGCACGGAGCGACCACACGCGAAGGAGTATTCGCCGGTGGCGATGTCGTACTCGGCCCCTGGAATGTCGTCCAAGCGGTCAAAAACGCAAAAATCGCTGCGATCGCCATGGATGAATATCTGCAAAGCAAAGCCGGTACGAAGAAATAATCCGGTGCTGGATGCATGGAATACGAAAGAGGCTCGTGAGGCAACACGATTTACGGTGTTGCCTCACGAGCCCCTTCTTTATGCAGTTACTCTGAAGCCTCGCTGGCGGTCAGAACATAGTCGATCTTCACATCGCTGGAACGGTTAAGGTCTACGAACTCACCCGTCGTCGTCTGCACGACCGGCAGCGCATTGACACGGCTCTCGTCGATATAGACGATGCGCCCCCGGCGCCCGTCGGACAGCATGACCCAGTTGCCATTCAGCGCATGGCCGACATAGCGTATGAATTTCACGCCATACTCCGGATCGAGCTTGCCTGACAGTACGTCATCGTGCAGCACATCGAATACATCGAAAGGCGAACGCCGCTTGGCAAATACGCGGTCGGCAGCCATGGCATCATATACATCCAGTATAGCCAGTATACGACCGAAATCCGATATCTGATCCTTCACGGCATGGTTCGGGTAGCCCGAGCCATCGCAGCGCTCATGATGCTGCAGCACCCCGAGCAATATATCACGGTTCATAGACAGAGCCGTATTCTTGAGCATTTCATAGCCATAGGCCGGATGCTTCTTCACCTCGGCGAATTCCTCATCCGTCAGTTTGCCCGGCTTGTCCAGTATCGCCTCTGATATCTTCAGCTTGCCCACATCGTGCAACAGACCAGCCGCCACCAGATTCTCACCTTTGTCAACCGGCAGGCGCATCCAGCGCGCCATCAGGCCGGCCAGTATCGCTACATGGATGCAGTGGTGGATGAGGTAGCCGCCGCTGCGGGTCATATTATGAATCTGCGATACGGCCTTGGCCCCGTTGCTGAGCTCCCGCATCCGCTTCGAACGTATGAGCTGGTGCAGGTTGTCGATATCGAGCTGGCCACTCTCCCGCAGGTTCGTGAATATATCACCGACCGACTCATATACCTCGTTGTACGTCGTCACATAGTTATTATCCAGCAGGAACTCCTTGCCTGGGATATCAGCCTCTACATCCGGCTCCTCGATATAGATCGAGAATATCGGCCGGTCGAGCAGGTTGAATATGATATCGTTGTTCAGAATGGTCCCCGCTGTCAGCAGCGTATTGCCATCCGCCTCCACTACATCACGTCCTACCTTCATACCTGATCGCAGGTTTTCAATAGCATATGCTTTCAGCACGATTCCATTCCTCCATACTACCATGACCAATGGCTCTTCCCTGATTGTCCGGATATCTCAGTTCGTACGAGCTGCTGGCGGTGCCACATGATACATTTTTAACCGTAGACATTGTTAACAACGTCTACGTTCCACGCACCTTAGTATATAACTTTCTACAGCCTCCCGCAAATTCCTGCCCGAAATGAAATTTAGCCAGCAGAAAATATCTGTATACAGAAAAGCTGCAGGGAACGCCAATAGCATCCCCTGCAGCTTCATTTGCAGATATACGGTTCAGGCTATCACTCAGATGATATTGCGGGTATACTCATCATAGAGGCTCTTGAGTTCCTCGATCTTGTCGTACATCTCTACCTGCAGACCCGAGGCCGTAGCATAGTCGCCCTCATTCAGAGCATTCGTCAGCAGCGTGAACAGCGACTTCTCGTCGATGCTGTCCTTCGCGAGGTAAGCGCGCAGACCGCTGATCTTGTTCCAGTTGTAGGCATCCTGATCGGTTACGAAATCGCACTCGACTTCCTTGGCCTTGCGGACGATGTCACGGTTCTCCGGGATGATGCGGGAGATGAGCTCGGTCTTCCAGCGCAGCAGAGCGCCATCCTTGAATGCCTCGATGATCTGGTCACGCATAGCGCCGCCCTTCGTGATGATGGCCTTCTTCTCCGGGAAGTTCTCGAAGTTCTGCATGTTCTCCCAGACAGTAGCCGGAGCCGTGCCGAACAGCTCGTTGCGCTCCTCCTCGGAATAGTCCTCGAATACATTGTGCTCCGAGCGATAAGCGCGGTCCTTCTCGAGGTAGAAGCCATCCTCGCCCGGCTTCTTGGAGAGTTCCTTGAGCAGCTCAGCCGTCGTATGGCTGACGGCAGCCTCGATACCATCGAGTGCTGCCGAGTAAGCAGCCGCCAGGACGAGGTAGGTATTGCTGTACGGGTTGCAGGCGCGCAGCTCAAAGCGCGTAGCATACGGATTCGTGAGGTCGCGGATCAGACCGGCCAGGACCGTACGGTTACGGGAAGGAACGGACGGATCCGTGCCGAGCGAGGTGACGACGCAGATCGGAGCCTCGAAGCCCGGCTTCAGACGATTTAGCGAATCATTCGTAGCCGAAACGAACGGATTGATGACCTCGTAGTTCTTCAGCAGGCCCATGATAGCGCCATAGCCGATTGCGCTCATGAAGTCTTTCTTCTGATCAGCAGCCGTGAAGGCATTATGCACCTTGCCGTCCTTCGTCACGACAGCCATGCCGATATGCGTATGCTCACCATTGCCAGCGAGGCCGATCATCGGCTTAGCCTTGAAGCTGACCTCGAGCCCCTGGAAGCGGAAGATCTCTTTGACGAGCGTGCGGACGAATATCTCGTTATCAGCGGCCTGCACAGCATCGGCAAAACGCCAGTCAATCTCGATCTGCTCGCAGACATGAGTCGTATTGCCCTTCTCGTCGATCTGGGCCTTCATGCCGCCGACTTCTTTGTGGCCCATCTCTACCTTCAGGCCATATCTATCGAGCTCGGTTACGCACTGCTCAAGAGCCGTGCGGACAGCGCCATGCGTGCGCTCCCAATACTGCTCCTGCAGTACCTGCGAAGCGGACAGCTCCTCGATGGAAGCCTCCTCGAGCGGGGTCTTGACCCAGAGCTCGAGCTCCGTGGCCGAGGTGAACTGGATATCCACGATATCATTGCCATCGACATCGAAGCCCGAGATTTTCGGATTCTTGTGGAACAGGTCGAGCAGGTCTTTCTTCACATAGCTCAGCGTATCAGCCAAGACGGCACGCGAATCAACGCGCTTACCCTCATGGATCAGGAACGACGGTATGCGCAGCGTGCCCGTCGGCAGGTCGAGCTCATCGTCGATGTTCTCGAAGTTGTAATCGACGAACCAGTTAACCGTCGGGTCTACCGGCATGTCGACCTTGGCGTTGTTCAGCGTGGCGATGCCCGGCAGGACGACGGACGAACCATCGGTCTGGACTGCGGTGCCAGCATAGAAATCATCGATATCCTTCAGGAATATGCGCATCGGAATCTTCTCATCGGTATCATTGCCGGCCATATCCACACCGACCAGCGATACGAACTTGATCTCCGGATGAGCCTTCAGCATCTCGAGAATATCTTCTTTTTTGGAATTTGCCGGGATAACATAGAGCAGGTTCATATTAATCCTCCTTAAACAAAAAGAAAAAGCCATACACGAAAAGCACTCGACTTTTCGTATATGGCTCCATTGCCATTGGTTTTTCTCTTATGCAACTATAGTAGCACATCGAGGACCATTTGTAAAGCCCAACTTGCTTTTTCTATCGAATAAATATTCACTTGCCTCGGAGCACGGTCACTCAACAATCGCTCCGGTGCTGGCCGATGTCGTCATACGGGCATAGCGGGCCAGATAGCCGGTCTTGATCTTCGGCTCCGGCTTCTTCCAGGCCTTGCGGCGCTCAGCCAGCTCAGCATCACTGACTTCGAGCTCCAGCGAGCGGTTCGGAATATCTATCGATATGACATCGCCATCATGGATCAGGGCGATTGGGCCGCCTGCCATAGCCTCCGGCGATATATGGCCGATGCAGGCCCCCTGGCTGGCACCGCTGAAGCGGCCATCGGTGATGAGTCCCACGCGCAGTCCCATGCCGGTGATAGCAGCCGTCGGGTTCAGCATCTCCTGCATGCCCGGGCCGCCCTTCGGGCCTTCATAGCGGATGACAACGACATCGCCATCATGGATCTGACCGCCCATGATAGCATCGATGGCTGCTTCCTCGGAGTCATAGCACTTAGCCGTCCCTTTGTACGTCAGCATGTCCTCAGCCACAGCCGAGGCCTTGACTACCGCATAGTCAGGCGCCAGATTGCCCTTCAGGATGGCGATGCCGCCCTCCGGACGATAGGGATTGTCGACACTATGGATGACATCACGGTTCAGCACCTCGGCATCCTTTATGCGGTCGCCCACCGTGCCCGTGACCGTGAGGGCATCGAGATGGATGAGTCCCTTCGTCGAGAGCTCATGCATGACGGCCGGTATGCCGCCCGCCTCATCGAGGTCGATCATATGATGCTTGCCTGCCGGGCTCAGCTTCGTGATATACGGCGTGCGGCGGCTGATCTCATCGAACAGCGGTGCCGGCAGCTCGAGACCCGCCTCATGCGCGATAGCCGTCAGATGCAGGACCGTATTCGACGAGCCGCCGATGCCCATGTCGACGGTGATGGCATTCTCGAAAGCCTCGCGCGTCATGATGTCGCGCGGCTTTATGTCTTTGGCCACGAGGTCCATGATGACATGGCCGGCCTGCTTGGCCAGCAGACGGCGGGCTCCGTTGTAGGCAGCCGGTATCGTGCCATTGCCCGGCAGCGCCATGCCCAGTACCTCGGAGAGCGAATTCATCGTATTGGCCGTGAACAGACCAGCGCAGGAGCCGCAACCCGGGCAGGCATGAGCCTCGAGGTCGGCCATCTCTGCGTCATCCATCTGACCGGCTGCATATTTGCCAGCTGCCTCGAATGCCTGGCTGACACTGATATCGCGGCCATGGAAGCGTCCCGGCAGCATCGGGCCGCCCGATACGACTACGGAAGGAATATTCAGGCGGGCCGCCGCCATCAGCATGCCCGGCACGATCTTATCGCAGTTCGGTATGAGTACGAGACCATCAAAACCGGCCGACATCGCCATAGCCTCTATGGAGTCAGCGATGAGCTCACGGCTGGCCAGCGAGTATTTCATGCCCGTATGGCCCATGGCGATGCCATCGCAGACACCGATGGCCGGGAACTCGATCGGCGTACCGCCGGCGGCCGCGACGCCCAGCTTCGCCGCCTCGGCGATCTCGCGCAGATGGATATGACCTGGCACTACCTCGTTGAAAGCATTGCATATACCGATGAGCGGTTTTTTCAAATCCTCCGGGCCAAAGCCATTGGCATGGAACAACGAACGATGGGCACAACGTGTCGGCCCCTTCTTGACGATATCTGATCTCATACTAACTCTCCTAACGCATCACACATATTCAGTCGTCTATTTGAGAATTACAAACTGTCATCTCAAGCGACATACTGTATTACAATTCTACCGCAAATCAGGTCTATATTCAATACCCTGTGTGAAATATATGCGCGTGTTATCGGTTCAGAACTCTATTCCGAGCTGAGCCGGTATCCCCTGCTCATACGGATGCTTTATGAGCTTCATCTCGGTGACGAGATCCGCCCGGGCTACGATCTCCGGAGCCGCATCGCGTCCTGTCAGCAAGACATGCATATCCGACGGGCGCATATCCAGCACCGCCAGTACCTCATCGATCGTGAGCAGGCCGAACTTCACCGCATAGTTGATCTCATCCATGATCAGCAGATCGGCCTCGCCGTTCTTCATGATAGATTTGACCCGCTCCAGCCCCGCCAGGGCAGCCTCACGGTGCGCCTTCTTATCCTGTGCCCCGGCACCGCGCCGCGTGAACCCGTGGCCGCACTGCTCGATGGCGATGCGCCCCTCCGCTGCCGCCAGAATCTTTATGGCCTTCATCTCGCCAGTCGATTTCCTGTTCTTTATGAACTGTATGATATGTACGCGCAAGCCGGCGCCCCAGGCCCGCACTGCGAGCCCCATCGCCGCAGTAGTCTTCCCCTTGCCATCGCCGGTATGTATCAGCACGAGGCCATGACGTTCTGCCATATTCTTTCCTCCCTGTCGCTATTTATGATATACTTTAAATTATGCTATACTGTATTATATAATAAAATCCTATATCCGGAGTCTTTTATGAAAAAATATTGCCTATTTGCATTCATTATAGCCTTTTTTACTATCTTTACCATCTTCGCCATAGAGAAAACCGATGTCATGCACCTCGCTGAGCAGGAAATAGAGACATCATTCGCATCGGGAGCTGACGGTCGAATCACATTGAGCTGGAAGCCGCTGCCCTACCCCTGCTTTTATAAAGTAGAAACCTATTCGAAGACGACGGGCCTCATCGAGGGCGAGCCCGAGTATCACTACATAACCGGCAGCTATCAATTCGGAACCTCATACGAGGTCCCGACCACGGCGATTCCGATGTACTACCGCGTAACCGCCTACGGGATATTCGGTGAACTGCACTCGCCTACGGCTCCCATCGAGAACCCCGTATATGCCTCTCAGGCCCCGGCCCCAGTGACCATCTACCACTACGACGAAGATCATCCTGCCAGTCTCATGCCCTTCCTCGTCTGGCATACCGTACCGAATGCGGTCTGCTACGAGATCGAGCTGCTCTCCGAGCCGCCCGCGACCGAGGGCGGTACTGCCCTGGCAGGCAAGGAGCACCTGGCCAGCACGCGTCAGGTATTCACAAACGGCTATCAGGCCGACCTGCGCCCCTACCAGGCCCGGCAAAAGATATACTACCGCGTGCGCGCCATGGATATACAGCACCGGGCCATCGGTGAATGGAGCCATTCGGAACCGATATGCATCGACGCCTCGCTGCCATGCCCCGATCATCCCCTGCTGAACACCTTCGACCAGATGCCGGATTTCCATCAGCCCATCTATCCTGTCTACAGCTGGATCCCGCTGCACAACATCATGCACTACGAAGTAGAGCTGCTCATACAACCACCGTCCGAGCCGAACGGGACCCAGCCGGACCCGAACCGCGTCTGGCAGCGCACCGTGAACTCGGCCGCCACCTGCTATGACGAGTACGCGCGCAGCTATGCTGGCGAATACTACTGGCGCGTACGCGCGGTCGACGCCCAGGGCAACACTATCGGCACCTGGTCCGATACGATGAAGTTCACCGTCGAGTCGCATGCCCGCCGCATGAAGGCCGCTGCCCTCGGCGACAGCATCACTCACGGCGGCGGCTCGGTATCGTATCCACCCTCGAACCTCGAGTACAGCTACACGACGTATCTCGACTTCCCCTGTCTGAACCTGGGCCGCAGCGGCGATACCGCCCACACCACGATGCAGCGCTTCGACCGCGACGTGCTGCCGTTCCAGCCCTTCAACCTGCTGATACTGACCGGATCGAACGACATCCGCAACGAGACGGTAACCGCGGACGACATCATAAAGGACCTCGATGCCATCCGTCAGAAATGCCTCGACTATGGCATCCGGCCGGTATTCCTGACGCTCATGCCGCTGAACCCGGCTCACATAAAGCTGGCCTTCCATACGGATACCGACCCGCTCTGGCCCGCCAAGCTGCGCAAGGTCAACGACTGGATAAAGCAGCAGGATTACTATATCGACCTCGAACCATATTTCTATGATGCCACGCACACCGTCATGGATCCCTCCCTTTGCAGTGACGGGCTCCACCCCGATATCCGCGGTAAGATGCTCATGGGCGAAATCATCAACCAACATCAGGATATGTTGGAAAAATGAATACAGCAAAAATAAAGAAGCGCAAACCTTTTCATCGGCTTGCGCTTCTTGCAATATATACGATATGCACTTTATCAGATATGCTCTATAGGCAGGACTCAGCTGTGCTGCCTCGTGAAATAAAGATCATGACGCCTTTTATTGCGGTTGCGCCAATGCTCATCCTGGATGAACTGCCAGAAATCCGTATAGCCTGCCTTGTGGACGCCAGCCATGCCTGCACCGTATGACCGCTCCTGACGACTGTCAAGGCTCACGATATCATGCTTCCCATAGACATCGGTCAATACGATGAGGGCCGTATCCATATCCTCGCCGCCGTCTATATGGCGGCTGAGGCGACGGCAGGACTTCAACATACCAGTCATGCCGGCCAGCTCCTCCTGCAGTTGCCGCTGATGGACCATGCCATTCACCCGTACCGAGCTGTGCACATAGCCTACCGTACACCCATCGGCCTGCAGCAGCAGCGTCCCCTCCGGCGCTCCGCTCTGCGGCTTCGGCAGTTCCAATGAAATCTGACGCGCCCCTGTCAGGCGACGAATCAGCCGAGGCAGGTACGTCTGACTGGCGATGACTGGCTCGACGAGTAGCAGCAGCATGCGTTCATCGTCCTTGATCTCCTGCTCGACGTAGTCAGTCAAGCGACGGCAGGCGTAAGTGCGCCGACCCTCGCGATGGATGAGATACTCGCCATCCGGTATTTCGTCATGGTTGTGCAGGAATGCCACTCCATCATGGCCCTCACTGTCGATATAGCCGATGCTGTCCTCGAATGTGACCAAAGCGCCATTGGGGAAACTGCAAGCTGCCAGCTGAGTGACCGACAGCTGCGGGAATGACTCATCCCGGCGATAGTAATCGGCCAGGAACAGCGCGATCTCTTCCTCGAACACATCGCGTGGAAACATGATCGTCTGGTTCGTCAGGTTCTGACGCCGCTTCTGCACGGCATACAGCATGACAGCGCCGCGGCGAACTGGGGACAAGCGGTGCATAACATGGCGGAGCATAGACTGTAGCGCCTTGCACTGCAGCTTGCGTTCCTTTATGACGACCTTGCGCTGCTGGCGGAAAAGCTCTTTGCCAGACTGGTTGCGCTGCGAGCTGTAGTAGTTCAACTGCTGCATACAACTCGATTCGATGAAGCTGTATTCCTCTATGGCCAGTTGCAGGAAATCCACATAATATTCGCCGCCACAGTCACTCACCAGCTGCTCAATGTGTTTCCACATTTTCACCGGTATGGTCTCCTCACCCGCGAACACTTTTTCTGCCCAATCCTCGAGCAGGGCAAGGACATTGTCACCATTCTCGTATATGTAGTCACCGATATGGAAATAGCGGTGCTCACGCTCCGGGCTGGCGGAAAAAATCGCATCCTGACCAGCATGCGGATCACTGCTGCCGAACTGCCGCTCAGCCAGCAGCTGCAAACTCTCCTGATAAGACATCCGTCTCATCCTCCTAATCACTATCTGCCCCAAGGCAGTGCTGCTTAATCATCAAGTCTTATCTGGCGATCATATTTCGTCATCCAGTCCTGACTTTGATGGTCGAACGTCCGAATGTCTATATGGTCGCTATAAATATACAGCGAATTCGTCCAGATACGCTTCCTGTCCATATCGCTATTATGGATATCCATGATCCGTGAGCCATACATATTGATGCCCGGAGCCGCAAAGCTGTAGTTCGTCGCCGGGGTATGCGTGTGACCGGAAACCCAGAGGCGAACCTGCGGATTAGCCATGAGCAGATCATGCAGCTCGTTGACTGGCTGAGCCACGGTCGACTTCTTGTTCACCTTATCGTTATAATTCAGCAGCGTCCCCATGAGCGGTCCGTGGAAAAATACCAGCGTGGGCTGCTGATGCCCGGCCAGGTCATTTTTGAACCAGGCGAACTGTTCGGCGCCGATCTGGGTAGGCAGCGGCCCCTCGGTCGCCAGGAATATCAGATGGCAACCACCGAAATCAAGGCTGTAATACGGGCTGGATAGCTTCCAGAACTCGCAGAAATGCTGCAGCTTGCGCCGCCGGGACTCCGCATCGCCTTTCACGAGTTTGCCTTCCTCGTTCGGCTTATCCTGATAAAGAATCTCATGATTGCCATCAACGACGTAGAGCGGCACCTTCACACCGGCGAAATACTGCTTTATGAAATCGTATTCGCTCGGAATGCTATAGCGGGCCACGATATCGCCCACGACGGCGATACCATCGACATCCGGCCAGGAATTGATATCGGCGATGGCACGCAGCTTAGCCGCCACGATTGCCTTGCGCTCCGCTTGATCCGGATGCTTCTCCACGCGCACGGGCAGATGCGGATCACCGAGCACGACGAGGCGCTTATAAGCGCGCTCGCTGCCCTGTACGGACGTCCAGGAATGCCATGGCCACAGATACAGGGCTCCGGCTCCCAATAACGCTCGCTTTATGAACGTACGCCTGTTCATAGCCATGCGCTAGTTCATCTCCCTAAAAGTAAACCTTCTCTGAAATCATTAAACTAAGCTTCTGGCAATAAAGGGGAGAGCTAGCGCACGTCCCCTTCATCGGTCAGGCTCTATTCATTTTATGGCGATGCGACGCAGCGTCTCCATGATGAGCTCCACCTGCGGAGCGATCGTAGCGAGCTCGATATGCTCGTTCGGGCCGTGGATATCGAGCGAGGTGACACCCGTCGACACCATATCGAGCTGCGGGTTCTTGCGGAAATGCCAGCCGCACTCCAGCCCCGCATGAATCGTCAGGACCTTCATCTGCTGACCGCCATTCTGCTCGGCGAATATCTCCGGCATCACCTTCGCCAGCCAGCTATCCTTGTTCTCCTTCCAGCCCGGGGCCGGCGTACCGATCTCCGCCGTGAAACCAGTCAGCTCGGCCAGCTCACGCATAGCCGCCGCTATCTCCGCCAGCTTCTGGTCGACCGCAGAGCGCGGGAAGAACATCACCCGCAGCTTGTCATCCTCCTCGCGCACGACGCCGAGGTTGGCCGATGTCTCTACGAGACCGGGGATGACGGTCGACATGGCATATACGCCCGAGTGGAGGATTGTCAGCAGCTGAAGCAGGCTGGTTGTAAAGCTGTTCTTGTACACTTTCTTCGGCAGGCCAGTCTCATGAAGCTGCAGCTGGGCATTGGGATCCACGGTGCCGTATATCTCCTGATAGCGCTCCATCTCCGCATCGAGCACCTGCTGAAGCTCCGCCGCCGGGACATCGGTCACGATGACTGCCCGTGCAGCATCAGGAATCGCATTGCGCGCCTTACCACCAGCGAAAGCAGCCAGCTCCACCTTGCCAGCCCGCCGCAAAGCCTGCACTGCCAGCGCCATGATACGCAGCGCATTCGCCCGGCCGTCGCCGATGCGCTCGCCTGAGTGGCCGCCTTTGAGGCCCTTCAGCGTCAGTTCATAGGCATTCTTAGCCTTCGGCGCCTGTCTCTCTATCTCACGCACGAAATCAACATTGACGCTGCCGGCACTGCCGACGGTAATCTCATCATAGTTTTCCGAATCGCAATTGATCAGGTAGCTGGCATCCGTCAGATGCTCCGCCGCGAGATGCACGGCGCCCGTCATGCTCTGCTCCTCATCGACCGTCACGATGAGACGCAGCGGACCATGCTCAGGTGCCTGCAGCATCGTATAGATAGCCACTGCCACACCTATGCCGTCATCGCCACCCAGGCTGGTACCGTCAGCGGACAGATATTTTTCACCGCGAATGACCTTGATCGGATCATGCAGCGGGTCATACGTATGTCCCTCCTCGGCGACGCATACCATATCCATATGCCCCTGCAATATTGTGAGCGGCGCATCCTTATGACCAGGCGTCGCTGGCAGATCGGCAATGATGTTATTCACCTCGTCCTGCTGCACCGTCATACCGAGGCCGGTCAGATATTTCTTCAGGAAATCACTGATCGCCTGTTCATGTCCCGAGGGACGCGGTATCTCGGTGAATTTCAGGAAATGCTCCAACACTCCATCTGTTATCGCCTGTTTATTCATTGTCTGCGACATCCAATCACTCTTTCTATTAGGCAACGAAGCAATCGTTCCTAAAACGATTTCTATATATGTAATATCCTTTAGATGCTATAGTCAACCAAAGTTCATACTAAAAAACCAGGCAACCCAGGAAAGGGTTACCTGGTCATAACCAGTAAAATCCTGTTGACCAATCAAGAATACGATTACGTCATTATCAGAAAATCGACACCTCGGCATCCTCGACATCGACGCCATCAGGAACATAGAGGACCATGCTCTGGGAGACACGACGCGGGCAGCCATCGAGCACATAGCAGGTACCGTTCAGGAAATCGCAGATACGGCGCTGCTCTTCGGCCTCCAGCTGCTCATAATTCACGATAGCAGCTTTGCCCTCCCTTATATCACTGGCAATCTGGCACACCTGGTCGAAATCACGGGGTGCATACACACCGATATTCAGCTTCAGCTGTTTCGTCGTATGCACGGTCAGCTTCGGGCCATTCTCGCGGGCTGCCTTGCGGCTGGTACGAACCGTATCGTACTCACCACTGCCATAGACAACTCCGCCATTCGCTACCCGATAGCCGTCGTCCTCGACTCTCATCTCGGTTGCACTCGCCGGAGCTGACACCGATGATCGTGCGGAGCTGACCGACTCCTCTTCTGTCACTTCGTCCTCTCCGTACTCATCCGCGGGCAACGGCGGCATGATGAAGTCGACGACGCCCATCACCTTCTTCTTCAATCCAGCCAGCTTAGTCATGGCCATCTTCCTTCCAAAGTGTCTCCAATATTCACTCAATTATGATTTTGGCGGCAATATCTGCCTTTTTTAATCCATGTAAATATATACTAGCATAATCGGTTCCGAAAAGCAATACAAAAAAGAACTAATGCAATAATTTTATATTATCGCATCAGTTCTTTTTGAACAGCTGAATCCCTGAAGTATACTCTTACCGGAGCTGGTCAGGCGCATGACTGCTGACTTTTTCGGGAGCAGTCATTCCTTCGGTCTCAGCATTGCTTATTTATTACTTGCGCGCGTTCTTGGCAGCACGACCGCGTACCGTACGGTCGAGGATTGCTTTGCGCAGGCGGATGCTCTTCGGGGTGACCTCGACCATCTCGTCTTTATTTATGTACTCGAGTGCCTGCTCCAGCGACAGGATGCGCGGCGGTACGAGGCGGACGGCCTCATCCGAAGCCGACGTACGCATGTTCGAGACATTCTTCTTCTTGCACGGATTGATATCGATATCCATCTCGCGGGAATTCTCGCCGACGATCATGCCCTCATAGACCTGCTCACCCGGGCTGATGAACATCGTGCCGCGATCCTGCAGCGTGAATATGCCATAGGCTGTCGTCTCGCCCTGCTCGAACGCGACGAGCGAGCCGCGCGTACGGCCCGGGATATCGCCCTTGTACGGAGCATAGCCGTGGAACACATGGTTCATGATGCCATTGCCCTTCGTGCTCGTCAGCAGCTGGGAGCGGAAACCGATGAGTCCGCGAGCCGGTATGGTGAACTCGAGACGCATGTAGCCGGCTTCCTCCGTCATATTCGTGAGCTCAGCCTTGCGCGTGCCGAGGCCCTCCATGACAGTGCCCATGTACTCCTGCGGTACCTCTACCGTCAGGTTCTCAATCGGCTCGCAGAGCTGACCGTTGATCGTCTTGTAGACAACCTCCGGCTTGCCGACCTGGAGCTCATAGCCCTCGCGGCGCATTTCCTCGATCAGTATGGACAGATGCAGCTCGCCACGGCCCGAGACCTTGAACACATCCGGCGAATCCGTCTCCTCGACGCGCATCGCCACGTTCGTCTCGATCTCTTTATAGAGGCGATCACGCAGGTGACGCGAGGTGACAAACTCACCCTCGCGGCCGGCGAACGGGCTCGTGTTGACACCGAACGTCATCGACAGCGTCGGCTCATCGATATTGATCGTCGGCAGAGCCTCCGGGTTCTCGGCATCAGCTACCGTGTAGCCGATGCTGACCTCGCCCAGACCGGTCAGAGCGACAATCTCGCCCATGCTGGCCTCCGGCACCTCGACGCGCTGCAGGCCCTGATACACATAGACCTTGCCGATCTTGGCCTTCGTTTCCTGATCGCCGTTTATGATAGCCACCTGCTGGTTCGGCTTCACACGGCCACGGATGATGCGGCCGACAGCCACGCGGCCGACATAGTCATCAGCCTCGAGCGTCGTGACCATCATCTGCAGCGGGCCATCCGGATCGCCATGCGGAGCCGGTATCTCCTTGATGATGGTTTCCATCAGCGGCTTCAGGTTCTGGCTGTCATCGTCCATGCTGTATTTCGCTATGCCATCACGCGCCGTAGCATAGATGACCGGGAAATCGAGCTGGTCATCATCAGCATCGAGCTCCATGAACAGCTCCAGAACCTCGTCATAGACATCATCCACACGCTGATTCGGCTTATCAATCTTGTTGATGACGACGATCGGCTTCAGCTTCTGCTCGAGAGCCTTACGCAACACGTATTTCGTCTGCGGCATCGGTCCCTCGAAAGCATCGACCAGCAACAGCACGCCATCGACCATGTTCAGGACACGCTCGACCTCACCACCGAAATCGGCATGGCCCGGGGTATCAACGATGTTGATCTTGATACCATTATACATGATGGCCGTGTTCTTCGACAGGATCGTTATACCGCGCTCACGCTCGATATCGCCCGAGTCCATGACACGCTCCTCTACCTGCTCATTCGAGCGGAAAACGTGGCTCTGCTTCAGCATAGCATCCACGAGCGTCGTCTTGCCGTGGTCGACATGCGCGATGATAGCGATATTACGTAGTTTGTCATTCGTAGTCATACTCATTTAGTGCTATCTTCCTCCTATAAAAATAGATACCTGAAGTATCTTCCGTTTCTATATAACTACCTAAATATATTACAGTCAAGCCTGTCTTGTCAATATTTTTTTAGCATTTCTGCTACGAAAAAGCGGCAACTCGCGAGTTGCTGCTTACATTATCCGGAATGATATTATTAGATTCAGTTATTTTGAAAGAGGATTTCCCTCACCTTAGATAGAATATAGATATTAGTTAGAACGATTTTACAGAAAAGAGGGATATCCCATGGATAGGAACAAGCAACGACAACTGCTGGATTCCTTGCAAAGGCATCTTACTGCCATCAAAACCGTCCTGCACGAACTTGGCGTGCAAGAATTTGATTCGGCCATCTCTGACGTTTCTGCCTTTTATTGGAAAGAAAAAGACGACCTCGAGCGCGCCGCCAGACTCGTGAAGGCCCAGCCATTCTTCTCCCTTGAGGCCCAGAGCGATGACATTGCTCCGATCTTGCAGAAATGTAAAGATAAGCTGCGCACCAAGATAGAGTGTCTCACTGACGATACCGGCCTTGCTGAGACACTGCGCCCCTATGATAAGTTTATCACCTTTCTAAAAAATGATGATATCACCAAGAAACTAGATACCATGGCCGAACTGCGAAACACGCTTCCAGATCCGCTCATCTACGCCGCATTGCAGAATAACATCCATCTCGCTGCACCTGACGACAAAACCATCCTCTCCCCTTCCCCCGATGACACCGTGTCGTCCGCCTCTGCTGTCGATAGCATAGACGACTCAGGCAATACCGCCACAACGACCGGACGGACTGATGTATCCTCTACAGATAACAAGCCCGATACTTCGATGCAGTCTGCAGACTCTGAACCTGCCGCCAGCATCGATAATGGTAAAGAAGCAACAGAAAACGAAATATCTCCTGAGCTAAGGGATTTCTTCACGGATGCTATGCTGCTCCCCAGCGAATACGACTTCGGCACACTGGAAGTCAGCGAAAGCCCGAAAGCAAAAAAGGAAACCGGCGTCAAAAACATGAAATCTGACCTAAAGAAATTAGGCCCATGGGCTCCTATAGGCGCAAGAACATTAGCCGGTTTGAACGATTCCAACATCGTTACGGCTGATTCAGTACAGATGTACATAGAAAATTATCCTTCCCACAAGATTCTAAAATCCGATCTGCCACAAGAAGCCACCGTCATCCTGGACTCGTTGCAGCGAAATGGCTATCTCACAAACTATCATGTAACCCCGTTTGGCGGATTCTATTGTGCCAGCCACAAGCTCACAAGGCTTTTCCATCAAAAAGAAGCCGCCCAACTCCTGAAAATAACATATCGCCCTATGTCGAGCAACGATTACGATGTGCTAGAACCTGTAGCGAAATATGCTGACTGCCGACTTGCTTTGAGCCGATTAATGAACATGTGCCACAAAGCGAGCTCTGACAAACTTACAGGCGTGTCGAAGTCTACTTGCCTAACAGCATCAATGTATTGTGCCAATATCCAACTGAAATATAAAAATGACCGCACAAGCAAGAACCTGTTCTTCGGCACATTCTGCAACTCTCTGAATAATGACGATTCTAGTGCTCTGAAAGCTTTGAGTCAGGCAGCAAATGATGCTGATAACCACTGCGACAACATTATCCTCAGCGGAATGGAGCGCAGCCAGCTTACGGCCCTGTACGAACGCCTAAAAAATGACAACACTTATAAAAAGCTTTTTCCTGCTACTGTCTATTACTATCTCCTGCCCAAGGACCAGCTTTTCGATGAAAGCTGGGAAAAGACAGACTTCAATCCTATGCAGCCTGAACCGCCCACGGACGATCCCGCTTGTGCCGACAAGGAAGCCCCAGTAAACGAAAACGGTTATGAGCGATCAGAGGCACAGACAGTTCAGCCTCCTACCGATCCATCCACGTCCCAAGCCGATATTGCTCCGGCATCTGTTAAAGCCGAGCCAGCTGACATACCTGCCCACGGTTCCGTCATACAAGAACCAGCTGACATCCCCGTCCACGATTCCGTCATACAGGAACCAGCCAAGTTGTCCGCTACCGATTCCCCCGTCATATCAGGGCCAGAGTCTTCAACAGATGTTACAGTCTCTTCTGATACGTTTTCTCAAATAAAAAAGCAAGAAACAAACCTTGAGCAATCCGACATCATATCGAAGGCTATAACTGCCATAAATAATGGCAGCATACCAACAGCGACCGCAGTTCTGCGCTACTGCAGCAAATATCATGATGGCTGGAAAAACGACTATGAACAGCTGGCTTATGCCGTCGATGATCCGGCCGCCAAGCTCGAATACAGTTCCGATGTCGTCTGCAATATATTTGCCGAAGATCTGTCCATATTCGGCAAATACCTGGAGGTTGCGGCCGCATGCAGAACCTTCTTCTACGATGATACTGAATTCGACCATTCTGACCACGATTTGTACGGTCTGGTTAACGGCACCGGGTTGCTCACGCAGCCACTCTCCGACCTTCTCTACCAAATAATGACGTTCAAGCAACAGCATCACAAAGGCATCGACTACTGCTCCGACTACCGTATGAAAGACCAGCAAGCGGTAGAAAAGGAACTCATGCGTTTGAGCCACGATGCTGAGAGCTACATAGAGGCATTCATCGAGCAACGCGAAAACGAAAAAAAGGCTCAGAAACGCTTCATTGAAACAAAGAAAATCATATTCAATCCTGATAACGACATCGCCTACTTCCTCGATGTTGTCAGAAATAATACCACCAAGGAGAAGGAGCTCCTCGAAGGATACATGAAGGAAACCTTCATCGAAAAGGACAAGCCGATTGCCGTAAACAATATCTCAAGCAGCAAAATCGACAGATTCATTGATGATACATGGAACAAGGCTGCAGAAAATCTTATCCATGTAAAACGCAACACCACCCTGATGGGCAGCTTGCGCAACAACCTCATCAGCAAACTCAGGAAAGCTGCTGAACTCTTCTGCCGCTGGCTCGATCTCGCACAGAAATCCACTATGGATGAAGCTACCGAAATCGGTATCAGTTATAATAGACTGCGCAACACTCTCCTGAAGGACCTCGCAGAAGCACAAGCACAACTAGCCCTCCAGAACAAAGAGACCTCTCCGGCAGCTGAAGCAGGCAAGTCCATACTCCGCACCTGCTTGCAGGAATTTGCTTCGCGTTTAGACGGCAAGTACGAACCCGATCAGAAGCGCTTCTTCTATGTAGAGTTTCTCCGTAGCGACGACCTGTTGCTTGATGAATATTACCTGCCTGATTTCAGACATTGGAAACACATCGACAACGACATCGCCTATATAGACGACCTTCTGGCATTTGCTAAAAAAGATCTCCCCAGTTTCCAGCAGCGTTTGAAGAATATTTTTGAAGAAGCTGGTGACAACTACTTCACAGCAAGACTCATAGACAACTATCTGCAAGCCACCGGCGAGGGCTCCTATATCGAGCAACAGGGATATGATGTCGAAGAAAATGAAAACTATGCAGAAAACGACTGCAAAAAAGAACATCGCAAATTTGTTGAGAATCTCGAACTCGCTCAGAGCTATGGCAGACTCGACACTGCTAACGAAAACCAGAAAGAGGACATCCTTCAGAGCGTGAATGATTGCTACGAATATGCCAACATTTCGAAGAACTTCGGCATATTCCGTACAGTCAGCAGCTATTATATGGATAAGATTTCTGAAGATGCACGCAAACGCGGCGAGCTTCTGCGTAAAGAACTAGAAACCTGTCGCCATCAGGTCAAGAATGATGACGACAATGCTGACGAGCAGAAAGAATATCTGCAACGCATTGAAAAGACTATCGAGAAACAGAACTACACCGTGACCGAAGATCTCCTGAGCCGCTGGCGTGACCACGATATCGAAGATGATTTCCACTTTGATACCACGGATTATTTGCAGGATTTCCTTAATGAGTATGATTTCTACTATAATAAGGTAAAATTCAACAACATTCCACTATCCACTCTGCCCCACGGATCAGGCCACAATAAGGAAGAACGCGGTGCCAGCCGCCTGGCAGAATACTGGATCCGAGGCGGACGCACTTCTCCCACCAATGTCAAGGGCAACGCTCGCCCTCTCTCCCCCGATATCAAAATGAAGCTCCTGCTTGAGCAGCTCGGCTGGAATGTCGCCAATGTGCAACGGAGCAGCTCCACCATCAAGAATAGTGATACCTTCCAAGTCACTCTGCAACATCCGAGCAACGGGCGGCGCACGAACTACAAACATCCGATTGCTGCTTTCGGCTCTATCGCAGAACAGGAAGGCCTGCGTACATTCAGCCTGTATGGACGTTTCGACGCTGACAACCTGATTACAAATTGCAAAGAACTTGGCTACACGAAAAACACCATAATATTCCTTGATTTTGCATTGCAACTCACGGAACGCCGACGTCTGGCCCGCAAGATAAAAGAAGAGTTATATGGCAAGAAAGCCGTATTCTTGCTCATCGATCGCGTCGTCATCTATTATCTGATGCGCCACTACGATGCCACCCAGATCAATCGCATGCTCATGCTCATCACCATGCCCTTCAGCAGCTTCCAACCATATGTCTGGGAATCCAGCAATGTCATGCCGTCTGAAATGTTCATGGGACGCCGCAAAGAACTTGCCGATATCGAGAGCCCCACAGGCGTCAACATTGTCTATGGTGGCCGTCAGCTCGGCAAATCCGCTCTCCTCAAAATGGCAGCCAAGGATATCGACCACGATGAGAACAACGATCGAGCCATAGTCGTAGATATCAAAGATCGCGACTATGCCTCTGCCGCCAAGCTTATCTGCAACGTTCTCAATGAGCAGAATTTCTTCACTCAGGAGATTCCGTCGACAAATGACTGGGATGAACTTGCTCATCAGATCCGCAAACGTCTGCAGGATGAGACAGTTGAGAAAATCCCCTATTTCCTTCTAATGCTCGATGAGGCCGACACTTTCATCGCAAGCTGTGAATCCATCGGTTTCCAGCCATTCAACGCTCTCAAGAGTATCCAAGGTATCGGCACAGGTCGCTTTAAATTCGTCATTGCCGGTTTGCGCAACATCGTCCGCTTCAATCGCAATATAGCACTTGGCAATAACAGCGTCCTGCCGCACATGAAGAGCATGACTGTAAAGCCGTTCAACGTATCCGAAGCACGCGAGCTTCTCGAAACGCCGCTCTACTACCTCGGCTTCCGCTTCCCCGAAGGGCAGGACACGATGGTATCACTGATTCTCGCCAGCACGAACTACTTCCCCGGTCTCATCCAGCTCTACTGTGCGAAGCTGATTGAAGCCATGAGCAACAACTACGCCGGCTACGACGAAAGCGAAACTCCTGTATACGAGGTCAGGGAAGAACACATAAAGAAAGTCCTTGCTGATCCCGGTTTCATGGACGAAATAAAACAGAAATTCGAAATCACCCTGCGTCTCGGTGATGACAATTACTATTACATCATCGCCCTGCTCATGGCCTATCTTTATCATACGAACGGCTCCCCCAACGGCTATACTGCAGCGGATATCCGACAGCAAATCATGGAGAATGATATTACTGAGCTTAACGGCTTCAATGTGCAACAGATAGAGGCCCTTATGGAAGAGTTACGGGAACTGAATGTTTTCCGCAAGAAAGGCGATAATCGCTATCTCTTCAACCGCTACAGTTTCTTCACGATGATGGGCAAAGAAGATGAAGTCATCAGCCAGCTCTACGATATCATGAACGGAGGCAGCCAATGATCACGACAAGCAAGCAGTGGTGGCAGAATGCCCCGAATGCCAGTCACCTCTGCAAGGAAATAGTACAGTCGCTCGCCTGCGGGCAACACACAATACTTCACCACCAGCAGCCGCTTCCCTGGCCGGACGAATTCCAACAGCAGCTTGATATTCTGGTTCGCGAAAGCGACGCCGAGCACACCTTGAAAATATTATCAGCTCAAGACTTGTCGGAAGATTTGGATGGATTAGGAAAATACCTGCTGAAAAAGTTTTGCAAGCCTGACCTGCGGAGCAGTTTCCGCCCCTCTATGAGCTACGCTGATTTCCTTGCCAGCCACAAAAATGGTAACACGCTCGGAACGACTTACTTGATGATAAGCAATGTCTCAGACAGACAAATGAAAGCCTGGCTGCCATTTTTCAAAGAGTACGAGAAAAAACTCGGCTCTGATAGCGGTTGTACCTTTCTCCTAACAACAACAGCTGATAATGGCTATAGCAAGGGTATCAAGCTTATCGATTATGATAAGGCCATCACGGATTACGACTGCCTGATATTTTATCTTATATTAGCAGGCAATTGTACCAGTTGCCCTACTTCACTACGCCAGTACCTAGGCGAACTCACGAATGCCATAGTCGGCAAGAACGTAGAGCTTGGTGCTGTCTGCATATCGCAAGGAAATAAATTTATAGAGAATCCACAAAACTTCTTGCAACAGCTGCACGATGCTGAAGACTCTGACTGTTCCATTTTGTCAGATGAGGCAGCTATCAACACCGATATCTGGATGACTCAGGTCAAAATGCTCTTCCCACGCCTCGAAAAATTCCGACAGTTATTCCTCGAACGCCATAAAAAAGAAATACAGGACTTGCTTCCACATCAAAATACTTTTGGCGAATCTGTCAAAGATTATCACGATGTCGAGCTCGGCTTGATATGGCATTTTTGCAATGTGCACGGCCTGCATATTCCAGCACTGGAATATACGGAACTGAGCGCCTACCGCAACGCCCGCAATCACCTATCTCACATCGATCAGCTCAGTGAGGACGAACTAAGGTATTTCCTGAACTAGCTGCCTGAGTGGCCATGAAGTCACAAAGAATGGCTTCTTCTCGAACAAATATCCTGAGACAATAATAGCGGCAGCCAACCGGTTGCCGCTATTATTGTTCCTATTTTCTTATTACAAATCACTTATATTCTGCTGCCAGTTTTTTGAACAGCGGCAGCGATTTTTTGATGGTCTCGGTCTTTATGCAATATGCCGCGCGGAAGTAACCGGGGCAGCCGAAGTCTTTGCCTGGTACAAGCAACAGATTGTATTTCTTCGCCCGCTCACAGAAGGCATAATCATCATCCTCGAGGCATTTCGGGAACAGGTAGAAGGCCCCCTGAGGACGTACGCAGGTGAAGCCAGCCTCGATGAGGCCGTTATAGAGCAGCTGGCCATTCGTCACATAAGTGCTGATATCAGCCGGCCGGTCGGCACAGCGGGCCACGACGTACTGCCAGAGCGACGGAGCATTCACATGCGTCAGCACGCGTCCAGCTCCGGCGATTGCTCCGAACACCTGGTCGAAGTCCGCGATGGAATCCGGCACCATGATGTAGCCGATGCGCTCGCCCGGCAGCGAGAAAGATTTGCTGTAGGAGTAGCAGACGATCGTATTCGCATAGTAAAGCGGCACATAGGGTACGGTATACCCTTCAAATACGATCTCACGATACGGTTCGTCAGAGATGATGAATATCGGATGATCATACTCCTGCTGCTTGCGCTCGAGCACGGCCGCCAGTTCCTTTATCGTCGCCTCGGAGTACACGGCACCGCTCGGATTGTTCGGCGAATTCACGATGACCGCTTTCGTATGCGGCGTAAGGCATTTCTCGAACTCGTCAAAGTTTATCTGGAAATCCTCGACCTGCGGCGGTACGACGACGAGCCGCCCGCCCACGGACTCGACGAAAGCCCGATACTCCGGGAAGAACGGGGCGAACGTGATGAACTCATCCTCCGGCTCGCAAAGGGCCTTGAACGATATCGTGATTGCCGCAGCTGCTCCTGCGGTGACGAATATGTTGCGGCCGCCATAATTCGTGCCGAACCTCTTGTTGATTGACTCCGCCAGCGCCTGCCGTACCTGCGGCGCTCCGGGCGCCACCGTGTAGCCATGAATGGCATTCGGCTCTATCGTATTCAGGATATCGATAATCGTATCCTTGATGAACTGCGGCGTCGGCACATTCGGATTGCCGAGGCTGAAGTCGTATATATTCTCCTCCCCGACCTCAGCTGCCCGCTGCCGTCCGAACTCGAAAATCGCCCGAATCGTAGATTTCTTCGTCCCAAGTTCGTACATCTTCTGCGCTACCATATTATTCCACCTATCTAGAAATACATAGTTACTGTTAATATCGTATATATTGTAACATATATGGACAGAAATAGATAGAAGAAACATCTTCAACTGTAAATATCATGGTGATAAAAGCGCCCCTCTGTCCATTTTTTCGATAATATTTATCTAAAACATATTGACAAAGTATATTTTATAGGTTAGACTTACTACAATGTAAGAAGCAATCTTGATCGTACAGAGGTGTTATTTATGAAACGTATATTTGCTTTACTCAGCCTGTTCATTCTCTCGGCTGTGCTTTTCACCGGCTGCGGCAGCAGTGGTACCTCCACCTCCGGTTCCTCCGGCCGCCCCGTGCTCCGCGTCGGCATGGATGCCAGCTATCCGCCATTCGGCTCGCAGGACAAGGACAGCAATGAGTATGTCGGCTACGATGTCGATATCATACGGGCCATCGGCGAAGAGGAGGGCTTCGACGTGGTCATCAACAACCGTTCCTTTGACGGCCTGATTCCGGCCCTCCAGGCACACGACATCGACGTGGCCATCAATGATATCACCATCACCGATGACCGCCGCAAGAATGTCGACTTCTCCCAACGCTACTACATCGCCGGCCTCGGAGCTGTCGTACGCGCGGACAATGATGCCATACATACGGCCAAAGACCTCGAGGGCAAGACGCTCGGCGTCTCCATCGGCTCGACCGGTGAAGAGGCTGCCCGCAAGATACCGGGAGCCAATGTCCGCGTATTCAACGCTATTAATGAAGCTTTCCTCGAAGTACAGAATGGCGGTGTCGATGCCGTCATCAACGACATCCCGACCAACGAGTACTACGTCAGCCACACGGGCGGCAAAGGCGTGCGCACCGCTGAGCTCGCCCTGACGAAGGAAGACCTCGGCATCGCGGTGCTCAAGGGCAACAAGGAACTGCTCCAGAAAATCGACGATGGTCTCGCAAAGATAAAGAAGAACGGCAAATTCACCGAGATCTACCAGAAATGGTTCGGCAAGGAACCGCCGGCCGAGCTGCTGAATGACTGAGATAGCGAAAGGAGTATAGCTATGCATCCGATCGAATCATACCTGAAGGAATATCCGCTGCTGGTGCTTGACGGTGCCCTCGGCACCGAACTGGCCCGCCGCGGCTTTGATACCAATGACGATCTGTGGTCAGCCAAAGCCCTGTTCGAGAAGCCGGACCTCATAGAATCCGTCCATCGCGACTACTACGAAGCCGGCGCCGATGTATCGACGAGTGCCAGCTATCAGGCTACCGTCGAGGGCTTCGAGAAAAAAGGCTTTACGCGGGACGAAGCCATAGAACTCATCACGCGCTCCGTACGCATCGTGCAGAAAGCCCGCGATGATGCCTGGAAACGCCACCGTAGTGAGCGACGCCCGCGACCGCTCGTCGCGGCATCTGTCGGACCCTACGGAGCCTACCTCGCTGACGGCTCGGAGTATCGTGGCGACTACCATGCCTCCCGGGCTGAGCTGGCCGATTTTCATGCCGAGCGACTGGATATCCTGCTGAAGGCCCAGCCGGATGTGCTGGCCATCGAAACCATCCCTCTCCTCGATGAGGCTGTAGCCGTCCTGGAGGATCTGGCCAGATATCCGGAGGCAGCAGCCTGGGTATCCTTCTCCTGTGCCGATGACACGCACACCTGCGGCGGCGATGATATCGCCGACTGCGCCCGCACGCTCGACCGGAACCACCAAGTCGTCGCGATTGGCGTGAACTGTACGGCCCCGCAGCATGTGGCCGGCCTCGTGCAACGCCTCCGCGCCCATACCGAAAAGCCCATCGTCGTCTATCCCAATACCGGCGAGACCTATGACGCCACCACGAAGACCTGGCACGGCAGCGAAGTCCCCTATCATGGCTACGTACGCCAATGGTACGATGCCGGTGCCCGCCTCATCGGCGGCTGCTGCCGCACAACGCCGGATGACATCCGCGGGATTGCCGAGTTGCGGCAGAGCCTGATGAAAAACTAATGCAAACACAGCTATCACTGTGCAAATATACATAATCTGGAAATTTGCGCATTCCACTTGGTAAAAAGCCCGAGGCTGCCGTTTTTAGCGGCAGCCTCGGGCTTTTAGGATATATAGAATTTTGTTTCACTCTGTGTAATATTGCATGCTCGTCTTCTTCCATTCCTTTTTGGAGTAGAGCATGACTCTCGCGTCCTGCGGGAGGTCATTTTCCTCAGCCAGGTCGTGAGCCAGCTGTTCGCACTCGGCGCGACTGTGGCCGTGGAGCATGGTGTAGAGGTTGTAGGGCCAGCCGGGGGCCGTGTTGCGGTCGTAGCAGTGCGACACGGCTGGCGAGGCAGCCATACGGCGAGCTACTTCGTCGAGGCGCTCGGGCGGCACTTCCCAGCCGACCAGCACGTTGGCTGCAAAGCCGACGTTGCGATGAGCGAGTACAGCTCCCATCTTGCGTATCTTGTGGCTGGCATTGAGTGCCTGCACGCGCTCCAGGAAGAGTTCCTCGCTGATGCCTATGCGCCGGGCAAGCTCCTTGTACGGTTCCGCTACGAGCGGGAAATCTCCCTGCAGAGCACGGATGACTGATTTATCCAGTTCGCTGAGCCCGTCTGGCTCACCGCTGGTCACAGCCGTACCGGCTGCCTCTTGCTGCTTTCGTCTGTCCGCGAACGTGCCGGCAGCCGTCTGCTCCCGGCTGTCCTGGTTATCACTCATGCACGTCCCCCCTGTCAATGCAATTTGAACTGCACGTTTACCTTATACTTTTTCTGGGCCTTCAGGTTCAGCAGTCCCTCTACGCCGGGCAACTGTCTGATCTCGTTCAGAATGCGCTCTTCATCAGCTTTATGTGCTGTGAGCAGGGTGAACCAGAGATTGTAGCGTCCCTCGCGCTCGTAGTTGTGCGTGATGCAGCTGTAGCGATTGATGGCCTCCGCCACGGAGCTCATGTACTCGGGCTGCACACGCAGTGCCACGAGCGTCCCTGTATAGCCAAGCGCTTTCGAGTTGAAGAACGTCCCGATGCGGCGCAGATACCCTTCGGATTTCAGGAACTGCAACCGCGACAGGACGATATCTTCGTCCGTCCCGAGCTCGGCTGCCAGCTCTGCAAAGGGCCGGCTGCAGACCGGCAGCCGCTGCTGCAAGAGATTCAACAGTGATTTATCAAATGTAGTCAGTTCATTCATAGCGGCTTCCCCTCTTATCTACACATTCTTTACCGCTTGAAATGATGAATCAGATTCATCTTTTCTGACTCTATTTTAGCAAATATTCCGCTATGGCGTCAAGTAAAAATGAACGTCCTTCATTTTTTAGTGAAGAATAGGGCAGTACCTCGAGGTCTGGCGTACCGAAATCGCGACGGATGGTCTGGATGGCCTTCTGCCGGGCGGACTTACCGACTTTGTCAGCCTTCGTCGCTATCACCAGCACCGGGATGTTCTTCGCGACGAGCCATTCGAATACGTCGATGTCTGACTGCATAGGCGCGTGGCGTATATCCACGAGCTGGCAGACGAACTGGATGTTCTCCGAATTCTGCAGATACTCATCGATGAATTTCGCCCAGATTCCGCGTTTGCCTTTCCCCTTCTTCGTATAGCCGTAACCGGGCAGGTCGACGAGGTAGAACTCCTCGCGATCCTCATGTCCGGCGATCTTGGCTCCGAGCTCATAAAAATTTATCGTCTCGGTCTTGCCGGGCTGCTGCGATACGCGTGCGAGGCCGTGCACGCGCGTCAGCGAATTGATGAGCGACGATTTGCCCACGTTCGAGCGGCCGAGGAATACGAATTCCTTGCGGGCCGGCTCCGGATACTGGTCTTTCTTCACTGCCGACGCGATATAGCGCCCCCGCGTGATGATGACGCGGTCCGCCGGCTTGCCCGCCACTGGTGCTTTCTTATCCTTGCCAGCCGTCTGCGGCTGGCTCTGTTCCGTTTTCTTCTTCATCTCCATGTGTAATTTCTCCTATCCTTTCTCTACTGCCGGTATGTCCTCTGTCTCTCTGTCAGCTTCTGCTCCGACATCATGGCGTGGGAACTCCATGATGATGCAGAGGCCGCCGTCCGTCGCATTTTCCGCCCAGATGCGCCCCTGCATGCCGAGCACGATGCGGCTCGCTATGGCCATTCCCAGGCCATGCCCCGGCTTTTCGCCGCGCGATCTGTCGACACGGTAGAAACTCTCAAATAGATGTGGCAGCTCGGCCTCAGGTACGCCCGGTCCATGGTCGCGGCAGCTCAGCCGCACGGCCTGCGCCGTCGTCTGCAAAGCAAACTCGACATGGATGCTGCCATCCGCCTCGCCAGCGTATTTCGCTGCATTGCTCAACAGATTGTCCAGCACGCGCGTGAACTCCTCACGATCGAGCAGCGCCATGGCTGTCCGCGCCCCACTCTCCTCCGCTGCCGTGAATCCGATCTCCACTCCCTGAGCCGTCCATACGGTCCTGAGCCGGTTCACCTGCTCCAGCATGTAATCATACAGCCCTGTCAGCTCGCAGTGGAACTCCACACGGCCGAGATCCAGTTTTGTGATGAACAGCAGCGCGAGCTCCATCTGCCGCAGAGTACCGGTGAACCGCAAGCCGGCGAATATGATCGTGCCCAGTATCACGATGAGCAGTACCGGAACGAACACCATGAGAAAATTGGCCGTCATGATCTTATGCCGCAGCGACATATCCCGTAAATGCGGCCAACGCTTTATGCGCATCGCACTCCCTCCCAGCTCCTATCATTATACAATATCTGCGCAATAGATACAGCCTCCGACCGACAAAGCGATTTTTGCTATTCTTTCGACCAGCTTTAGCTCATCTTTAGCGAGCGTCCCTATAATAAGCTCAGCAAATGAAAAACAGCTATAGGAAAAGAGAAAAGCCTGGAGGTAATCATCATGGATAACAACGATATGAACAAGAGCGTACCGGACAGCAAATGGGACCGGCTGACGAAAGTCTGCACGAAAAAGCGGCTGTGCGGCCTCGTCGCCGTGATTGCTGCGGCCGGTATCATCGGCGGTGGCATCGACTACTATCACCACCAGCAGGTGCGCACCATGCATGCGCAGGAGCGCGCGGCCATGTCACAGCTCAATACCATAAAAGCCGACAAGATGGGCCTGAGCCTGCTCTCTGAGGCAGAAATCCGCAGCATCGTAGCTGATTCTCTCGGTCAGGACGAGACGAGCATCACATTCGACGAGATCGACCTCAGCGACGGCCAGCAGATGTCTGGTCCCCGAGACAAAAAGGAAAAACGGGACAAGCACGACAAAGAGTCGAAACACGCACATAAAGATAAACGAGATCAGGAACATCGCCCGGCAGCGCCGGAACAGGACGAGCATATGGCCGGGCCGGAACAGGCTGACCCACAGACTCCCGCCCCAGAAGGCTTCCCGGGCCATCCAGGCCATGAGCAGGGAGCACCCCAGTTCGCTGGAGCTCCCGGCCAGCACCGCTTTGTTCCGGGCAATGGAGCGGAAAATGCTCTGGCAGCCGCCCCGACAGAGAATGCCCAGCCGGGCGCTGACGGACAGCGCGGACAGCGTCCAGGCCGGCAGCCGCATTTCAACTATCTCGTGCGTTGCACGGTCAACGGCATGCACTATACGGTCGTCATCGATGCCCTTTCCGGACAGGTACTGCATCAGGAGGTCCGGGCCGCTCATTGACGTCGAAATTACTTGATCGACTCCGCTCTATACAGAGCGTCAATACCCAATCTCTCTATACGAAAAAGCCAGCCGGCAAGCCTCTGACAATGAGACTTGCCGGCTGGTTCTTTTATGGTATCTTCAATAAACCGGATTTCAATGCACAAGGGCTGTCTGCAGCACCTCGTCCATATGTTCCACCGGCACGAATGTCAGTTTATCGCGCACGGCCTCGGGGATATCGTCGATATCGCGTTCATTCTCCTTCGGCAGGATGATGGTCGTCATGCCTTCGCGATAGGCCGCCAGGACTTTTTCCTTCAGTCCGCCGATGGGCAGGACATTGCCCCGCAGGGTGATTTCGCCGGTCATGGCTACGTCGCTTCGCACTTTCTTGCTCGTCAGCGCCGATATCATCGCCGTGGCCATCGTGATGCCTGCTGACGGACCGTCTTTCGGTACGGCGCCCTCGGGCAGATGGATATGGATATCGTCTTTCTCGTAGAAATCATCCGGCAGGCCGAGCTTCTTCGCGCGGCTGCGGATATAGGACAGGCCGGCCTGAGCCGATTCCTGCATGACATCGCCGAGCTGACCGGTCAGTATGAGCTTGCCCTTGCCCGGCAGCACCTGCACCTCGGTAGGCAGTATCTCGCCGCCAACCTGCGTCCAAGCCATGCCGGTCACGACGCCGACCTGCGGCTTCTTCTCAGCTTTCGTACCGATATACTTCGGCTTGCCGAGGAAATCCGTCAGGTTCTTCTTCGTGACCTTGATTGGCGCCGGGTCGCCCTCGACGATGTGACGGGCTGCCTTGCGGCAGACCTGGCCGATCATACGCTCGAGCTCGCGCACGCCCGACTCGCGTGTGTAGTCGGCGATGATTTGCTCGATGACACCGGCTCCGATACGGATGTCCGCAGCCTTGAGCCCGTTCTGCTTGCGCTGGCGCGCTACGAGATATTTCTTCGCGATCTGCAGCTTCTCATAGGGCGTATAGGTCGAGAGCGTGATGATCTCCATGCGGTCGCGCAGAGCGCGCGGTATCGTGCTCAGATCGTTCGCCGTGACGATCCAGAGGACATGCGAGAGGTCGAACGGCAGCTCGACATAGTGGTCGGAGAATGTCGAGTTCTGAGCGGGGTCGAGCACCTCGAGCAGCGCCGCTGCCGGATCGCCGCTGTAGTCCTCAGCGATCTTGTCGACCTCATCGAGCAGGAATACGGGATTGCGCACGCCGGCGTTCTTTATATTCTCGATGATACGGCCCGGCATAGCGCCCACGTACGTGCGGCGATGGCCGCGTATCTCGGCTTCATCGCGCACACCGCCAAGCGAGGCCCGCACGAATTTGCGTCCCATCGCCCGTGCGACCGAGCTCGCGAGCGATGTCTTGCCAACGCCCGGCGGACCGACGAGGCACAGAATCGGCGCTGATTTGTCGCCAGCCAGCTGATGGACCGCGAGGAAGTCCAGGATGCGCTCCTTTACCTTGTCGAGCCCATAGTGGTCATGGTCGAGGATCCGCTTGGCCTTGGCGATGTCGAGATTATCCTTTGTCTCGATTTCCCAGGGGATATCCATGAGCCAGTCGATGTAGTTCTGTATCACTCCGGCCTCAGCATTCATCGTGCTGAGATTCTCCAGCCGGTGCAGTTCCTTTTCGACGGTCTTCTTGACTTCCTCCGGGTATTTTCCCTTCTCAAGGCGCTCGCGATACTTATCGATCTCCGCGCTCTGGTCAACCCCATCGCCGAGTTCCTTGCGGATGGCCTTCATCTGCTCGCGCAGGAAGTATTCCTTCTGCGTCTTATCGACCGATTTCTTGACCTCGCGGCCAATCTTCTGCTCGAGACGCAGCAGCTCGAGCTCGCGGTCCAGTACCTGATAAAGGAGTTCCAGACGCTGCTTGACATCGATGGCCTCGAGTATCGCCTGACGCGTCTCAATCTTCAGGTTCAGATGGCTGGCAATGAGGTCGGCCAGACGGCCGGAGTCATCGATGAGCGCGACCGATATCAGCGCCTCGGATGGTATCTTCTTCGCGATGCGCACCCAGTCCTCGAACTCATGGACCACGGCACGGGTCAGAGCCTCCATGCGCGTCGATGTATCGATCTCGTCGCTGTACTCCTCGACCTCGACCTCGGTATAATCCTCGAGGTCATTATACGATTTGATGCTGGCCCGGTTCTGTCCCTCGATGAGGATGCGCACAGAGTCTCCCGGGAGCTTGATCATCTGCTGTATCTCGGCAACGGTGCCGATTGTGTAGAGATCCTCATGCTTCGGATCATCGACCTCGCTGTCCTTCTGGGCGACGAGCATGATGTGCTGGTCCTCAGCCATCGCCTGCTCGAGCGCCGCTATGGAGCGGTCGCGGCCAACATCGATATGCACCATCATGTACGGGTAGACAACCATGCCGCGCAATGGCAGCAATGGCAGTTTCTTTGTTTCTGTTGACATATATACCTCCATTTCCTGGAGTATGAAACAAGGCGCTGCTATGGCAGCGCCCTGTATAGTTACTGAAATTAGCTATCAGGCTGATGCTTCATTCTTGCCTTTAGCTGCCTTTTCCTTATCTTTGGCATAAGTCAGGATAGGATCCTTCTTGGCCAGTACGACGTCCTTCGTGACACGGCATCCGGTGACACCGTCGATTGACGGCACCTCGAACATCACGTTGCGCATGATGCCCTCGATGATCGACCGCAGGCCGCGAGCGCCGGTTTTGCGCTTCAGCGCTTCCTTCGCGATGAGCCGCAAGGCATCATCGTCAAATGTCAGCGCGACGCCATCCATTTCCAGCATCTTCTGATACTGCTTGACGAGCGCATTCTTTGGCTTCGTCAGTATAGCCACCAGTGCATCCTCGTTGAGCTGGTCAAGCGTGACGACGACTGGCAGACGGCCTACGAATTCCGGAATCAGTCCGTTCTTCAGCAGGTCCTCCGGCTGTACTTTCTTCAGGATGTCTCCGACATTCTTCTTGCGGCGGGACTGCACCTTGGCACCGAAGCCAATCTGGCTCTGGCCCAGGCGGCTCTCGATGACCTTGTCGAGGCCGTCGAAAGCACCACCACAGATGAACAGGATGTTCGTCGTATCGATCTGGATGAGTTCCTGATGCGGATGCTTGCGGCCGCCCTGCGGCGGAACCGAAGCCATCGTACCCTCGAGGATCTTCAGCAGAGCCTGCTGGACACCCTCGCCCGATACGTCGCGCGTGATGGACGGATTCTCGGATTTGCGGGCAATCTTATCGATCTCATCGATATATATGATACCGCGCTCCGCCCGCTCGATATCATAGTCAGCGGCCTGTATGAGCTTCAGGAGGATGTTCTCGACATCCTCGCCGACATATCCGGCCTCCGTAAGCGCTGTAGCATCAGCTATAGCAAACGGCACATTCAGTATGCGGGCCAAAGTCTGCGCCAGCAGCGTCTTGCCGCTGCCGGTCGGCCCCAGCATCAATATGTTTGATTTGGCCAGCTCGACATCGTCGACTTTCGTCATGCCGGTATTTATGCGTTTATAGTGGTTATACACCGCCACTGCCAGCGTCTTCTTGGCCTCTTCCTGACCTATGACATACTGATCCAGTATCTCGCATATCTCTTTCGGTTTCGGGACATTCTTAAGCTCTACCTCGAACTCCTCGCTGAACTCTTCCTCGACAATCTCATTGCAGAGCTGTATGCACTCATCACAAATGTAGACACCGGGGCCAGCAACGAGCTTGCGGACCTGATCCTGCGTCTTGCCGCAGAACGAACATTTGAGCTGTCCTTTTTCATCTCCGAACTTCAACATTCCCTCACCTCTTCCAGCCTGACTGCCGGTTATGCCTTCTCAGACTTGCGGCCTTTCTTCTGACGGGTTATGACGTCATCGATCAGGCCATAAGCCTTGGCCTCCTCTGCCGTCATGAAGTTGTCGCGCTCTGTATCCTGCATGATGGTCTCATGATCCTGTCCCGTATTCTCTACGAGGATATCATTGATGACCTCACGGATGCGCAGGATCTCTTTGGCCTGGATCTGTATATCCGTGGACTGGCCCTGAGCTCCGCCCAGCGGCTGATGGATCATGATGCGGGCCTGCGGCAGGGCGAAGCGCTTACCCTTGGCGCCTGCCGTGAGCAGTACCGAGCCCATGCTGGCCGCCTGACCGATGCAGATGGTCGATACATCCGGCTTTATATACTGCATCGTATCGTAGATAGCGAGTCCTGCGGTCACGACACCGCCCGGGCTGTTGATATAAAGGTAGATATCCTTGTCCGGATCCTCGGACTCGAGGAAGAGCAACTGCGCTACGACCGTGTTGGCCACAGCGTCGTCGATTGCCCCGCCCAGGAATATGATGCGATCCTTGAGCAAACGCGAATATATATCATAAGCGCGCTCGCCGCGGTTGGAAGTCTCTACAACCATTGGTACATAACTACTCATGGTATCACCTCCATGGTTATTCGGTTATCCTGAGTAAGAATTACTCAGCGATGTTATCGATGATGAAACGAGCCGTTTTCTGACGCAGGACGGTGCTGACGAGGTCGCCCATACGGCCCTGCTCGCGGATAATCTTCACGACCTGTTTCGGCGTTGCGCCATACTGCATGGCCATCATAGCTACCTGCTGATTGAGGTCTTCGTTCTCGACCTTGATATCCTCAGCCTTGGCAACTTCCTCGAGCATGAGGTCAGTCTTGACGTTCTTCTCCGCCGTCTCGCGATAATCCTCGCGGATCTTGGCCATGTTCGTGCCGGCATACTGGAGATACTGCTCGAGCTTCATGCCCTGCTGCTCGAGGCGCAGAGCCATCTCCTGCACCATAGCCGTCACGCGGTTGTCGACCATGACTGCCGGGATATCGACCGTCGTGTTCTCCGTAGCCTGCTCGATGGCAGCCGTGCGCTGATCGCTCTCTGCCTTGCGCTCTGCATTGGCCTCGAGGTTCTTGCGTACGTCAGCCTTGAGCTCATCGAGCGTCTGGAACTTGCTGATCTCTTTGACGAGCTCATCATTGATCTCCGGTACGACCTTGCGCTTGATGCTGTGGACGACGCACTTGAACGTAGCATCCTTGTCCGCCAGATCCTTGGAGTGATAGTCCTCAGGGAACTTGACATTGACATCGCGCTCCTCGCCGACTTTCGCGCCGACAAGCTGATCCTCGAAGCCCGGTATGAAGCTGCCCGAGCCAATCTGCAGCGGGTAATCCTTGCCCTCGCCGCCCTCGAACTTCTCGCCATCGACATAGCCAGTGAAGTCGAGCGTGATGAAGTCGCCGTCAGCAACTGCAGCGCCTTCCTCGGCATCGACCATCTCGGCCTTGCGCTCAGCCATGTTCTTGACCTGCTTGTCGACATCCTCGTCCGTGACCTCGTCGACCTTCTTCTCGATCTTGAGGCCCTTGTACTCGCCAAGCTTTACCTCCGGGCGCGGGGTGAACGTAGCCTTGAACACGACATCCTTGCCCTCTTCGAGCGTTACGATATCGATTTCCGGACGGGTCACCGGCGTCATCTTCTGATCAGCGAAAGCATCGTCAAGAGCTTTCGGAGCGAGGACGTCGAACGACTCCTGCATGATGGCATCTTTGCCGAGATGACGCTCCAGAATGATTTTCGGAGCCTTACCCTTGCGGAAGCCAGGGATATTTACACGGTTAGCAAGACTCTTGCAGGCTTTCTTCTCTGCATCGGCAAGCGTTGCTGCCTCTACTTCTATAGTCAGGGTTACCTGCTGGTTCTCACCATTCTCTGCCGTTACTTTCATTGTTTGGGGATACCTCCTACATTTATATCGTTGCTTTTGGCAAATGCCTATCTGACAAATTATGTCATACAATGTTCATCATAGCACAAAAGGAACAGGAATACAAGTTCAACTGCATGACACGGGCACATCCGGTCCCTCTACAAGCTCTGCGGGAGCTGGCATGGCACATCCTGCTCCCCGCCTCTGACTTACCAACTGCCTGTCCGGCTCGCTGCGGCAGCCGGACGGAAGAAACGGCCCAGTCCCTGAGCCAGCGCCTCGGCCATCTTCATCTGGAAAGACGGATCGGCCAGCAGCTGCTCCTCCTGCGGGTTCGTCAGGAATCCGAGCTCGACGAGCGTAGCCGGCAGGGTGCCGGCGTGGCGCAGTACATAGAATCGCGCCGTCTTCGTCCCACGGTCTTTCAATCCGCCCTTGGCGACGAGCTCCTCATCCATGAGCTTCGCCAAGCGGTAGCTTTCCGTGCTCGGAGCATAGTAGTACGTCTCGACACCATTGGCCGACGGACTCGAGAACGCGTTGCAGTGCACGCAGACGAATGCCTCGGCGCCCGGCGTATGCAGCCCGACATCGATACGCGCCTGCAGTTCATCATCGTCCGAGGCATTCGGTCCATAGACATCTCGATCCGTCTCGCGGGTCATGACGACATGGGCCCCAGAATTCTCGAGCAGCTGACGCAGCTTCTGGGACACGCTGAGCGTGACATCTTTTTCGAGTACGCCGCTCGCACCGCGCGCCCCGCTGTCGCTGCCACCATGACCGGGGTCGATGACGATGGTACGACCGGATACGCCTGGTATCTTTGCCATCTCGAGCGGCTTCATTACCTCGATGACGAGACGCCACGGGATTCCCTTGCGGCGATCAGCTTCGAGCGTCGTCACGCGGTACGCCTTGCTCTTATCTACATTATAAAGCGAGTTTACCGCATTGACCTTGATCACGGTATGACGGCGTTCCGGTTCTTCGATGCTCACCTTATTGACCAGCTGGCTCTTTATCCCGATATCCTTACGCAGCTTGCCGCGCCGCGTATTCGGCAGGTCGATGACGAGCTGCTTGCCCTGCTCTGCCACTGTGTACTGTGCCCGTCCCGGCTCCATACCGATTTCGATGCGCAGGGCCGGCTGTCCATCGACCGTCGTGTCGTACGTCTGGAAATAATTGAGCTTCTGCACCGCACTGCGCGCCTCAGCTCCGGTCGGCAGCATGCAGAGCGCCGCTATGAGCAGCACCAGCCCCAGCAGCCGCCAGCCTTTCTTTTGCTTACCTGGCAAGAAATATCGCCTCCGAAAACTAAAACCTTGACTTTGCGAAACGGTCATTCATCCCGGAGGGCCAATGCTTCCTGCTCCGCCTGCTCGGTCGTCTCCTTATCATAGCTGATATCGAGCAGCAGATAGTCCCCCTCGTGGACGTCCGACGGCAGATAGGCACGGGGGAAATTGACCTTCTTCATGTCATCTCCGAGCAACAGCACGGCCAGATTGCCCTCATCGCGGTCATAGTATGCCGATATCTTCATTGCGCCTCACCTGCCTCCGGCTTCACCTCATAGCCCTGGCCATCCGTGGTCACGGTTATGGTGCCATTGCGATCTGTCTCATAAATCTTGAGCTTCATGGCATGGTATTTCTTCATCGTCTCTTTATGCGGATGGCCGTAGTCATTGCCCTGCCCGCAGGAGATGAGAGCAGTCTCTGGTCTGACGGCCCGCAGGAAATCAGCCGATGAAGAGGTCTTGCTGCCATGATGTCCCGATTTTAGCACCGTACTATGAATTTCTCCTGCATACATGGCCAATACTTGCTTCTCGGCCTCTTTCTCGGCATCACCCGTGAACATCATCGAGAACTGGCCGAATGTCAGGCGACCGACCACGGACTCGTTGTTCGGGTCATGCTTGTAGCCTTTCTGGCTGCCCTGCTGCACGAGATCTGCACTGGGCCACAGGACCTTGAACTTGGCCCCGCTACCGAAATCAAGCTCATCGCCAGCCTTGAGCCCCTTATGCTCGATACCTTTGGCTTTCAGCGTCTTCATATAGCTGCGATAGAGCTTCGAGGTCGAGGGCATGCCATTATCATAGACGGCCTTGACTTCATATTTGCTGAGCACGACGTCCATGCCGCCGATGTGATCGGCATGCGGATGCGTCAGTATCACCTTGTCAATTTTCCTGACCCCGGCCTTCTCGAGCTCGCGCTGGAGCTTGTCGCGTTCATCGACATCACTCGTATCGATGAGCACGGTCTGCTCCGCCGTCTGTATCAGGACGGAATCCCCCTGACCGACGTTGAGCATCTTGATGATGACCTTCCCCTCCGGCACCGCCGCGTTATCCGCGGCTGCCGGCTTTGCAGCCTGCGAGCTCGCGGCACTGCTGCTGTCCCCTGAGCTCGTCGTCTGATTGCCGCAACCGGCCAGCAGGGCCACCAGCAGCAAAATGACTCCCAGTATGAAACCTGTCTTCTTGCGCATCAGTCTTTCTCCTATATCCTGGCGCCCCGGCTCAGGCGCGTCCCGTATAATATATGTAGCCGCGCACCGCCAGCATGATGAACCACACGCCGAAGCAGACGCAGTACACGATTTCTATGGTTCCCATGTTGCTGTAGTCGATGCTGAATCCGAACAGATAGATCGCGATCAGCGCGATCAGATAATCCATGGGCTTGAACGCTTTGCGGTACCAGGGCTTGTCCCCCTTCTGACGCTGGGCCTCCCGCTCGCGGTCTGCGTCATTCATGTGCTGGCTGCGATGAATCTTTCTCGACATCTTTGACATTTGCATGCACCTCTCTGAATCGTCTTTCACAACAGTACGGCAAAAGAAAAAGTGCCCACCATCAGGCAGGCACCATATATGACCTGTAGTAACTCAATTCTACTAGAGAACCAGACCATATGCAAGTACTTATTGAATGATCCCGCTTCATTCGACGCGTATCTGCTTCTCGGCGTCAGCCTCCGATACGTCATGCTCGCTCTTGATGAGCTCGCGTGCCGCCGCCAGCTGACGGGCGACCTCTTTATAGGATGTGCCGCCATAGGAGTTGCGGTTGCGCACGCAGGTCTCCGGCTTTATCGCCTCGTAGACATCGTCTTCGATGAGCGGCGACAGGGCCTTGTACTCATCGAGGGTGAAGTCCTGCAGATACTTGCCGCGCTCGATTCCCTCGCGCACGGCCCGACCGGATATTGCATGGGCCTGGCGGAAGGGGATGCCCTTCTTGGCCAGATAATCAGCCAGATCCGTAGCGTTCGAGTAGTCGTCCGTCACCGCCCGGCGCATGACATCCTCATGCACTTTCAGGCCGCGGATGAGCTGCGCGTAGACCGACAGGGAGAACTTGACGGTATCGATGGCATCGAATATGCCCTCTTTATCCTCCTGCAAGTCCTTGTTGTATGCGAGCGGCAGTCCCTTGACCGTCGTGAGCATGGCCATAAGATGGCCGATGACGCGTCCGGTCTTGCCGCGTACGAGTTCCGAAACATCCGGATTCTTCTTCTGCGGCATGATTGAGGAGCCGGTGCAATGTGCATCGTCGAGCTCGATGAAATCGAACTCGCGCGTGCACCAGAGGCAGGTCTCCTCAGAGAGACGCGACATGTGCACCATGAGTATGGACGCTGCGGACAGGAACTCCATGATATAGTCGCGGTCGCTGACCGCATCGAGGCTGTTGCCATAGATATCGCCGAAGTTCAGCAGACTCTGCACATACTGGCGATCGATGGGGAACGTCGTGCCTGCCAGAGCGGCAGCTCCGAGCGGCATGATGTCAGCGCGCTTGTAGACGCCTTCGAACCGGGCGAAATCGCGTGCCAGCATAGCGAAGTACGCCAGCAGATGATGCGAGAACAGGATCGGCTGCGCCCGCTGCAGGTGCGTGTAGCCCGGCATGATGACGTCGGAGTACTTCTCTGCCGTCTCGACGAGAGCCTGCTGCAGATTCTCGATCTCCTGCATGATGGCCACGGTCTCACGCCGCACGTACATGTGCGTATCGAGAGCGACCTGATCGTTGCGGGAGCGTGCCGTGTGCAGACGTCCGCCCGCTTCGCCTATGGCATCAGTCAGGCGCTTCTCGATATTCATATGGATATCCTCGAGCTCGACTGAGAAATCAAAATCCCCAGCCTCGATCTTCTTCAGGATATCCTTGAGTCCCTTGATGATGGCTTCTTTATCTTCCTTGCTGATGATGCCGCATTTTTCCAGCATCGTCGCATGCGCGATGGAGCCAGCGATATCCTCGTGATACATGCGCTTATCGAAGTTGATCGAAGCCTGGAACTCGTTGATCATTTCATCGGTCGTCTTGGCAAAGCGGCCTCCCCAGAGTTTATCGCTCATTTGCCAGTCTTCTCCTGCATGAGCGCGCGCACCTGGAGCGGCAGGCCGAACAGATTGATGAAGCCCGTAGCATCAGCCTGGTTGTACACATCATCATGCTCGAACGTGACGAACTCCTTGTTGTAGAGCGAGTACTCCGACTTCGAGCCTGCCGATATGATGCTGCCCTTGTAGAGCTTCAGGCGGACCGTACCGGTCACCGTGCGCTGCGTGCTCTCGACGAAAGCGGCCAGAGCCTCGCGCAGCTGGCAGAACCACATGCCATCATAGACGAGCTCGCCATAGCGGATGGCGACATGCTGCTTATAATGGAACGTAGCGCGGTCGAGCGTCAGGTACTCGAGCTCGCGATGAGCGTAGTAGAGGATGGATCCGCCAGGATTCTCATAGACGCCGCGGGACTTCATGCCGACGAGGCGGTTCTCGCAGAGGTCGACGATGCCGACGCCGTTGCGCGCACCGATCTCATTGAGCTCGGTCAGCAGCTCGACAGCACCGAGCTTCTTGCCATTGACAGCTACCGGCTTGCCCTGCTCGAAATCGATTGTGACGTACTCCGGCTTGTCCGGTGCATCCTCCGGAGCCTTCGAAATCAGGAACATGCTGTTGTGCGGCTCGTTGGCCGGATCCTCGAGGTCGGAGCCCTCATGCGACAGATGCCAGATGTTGCGGTCCATGCTGTAGGTCTTGTTCTCGGTAGCGACCGGCACGCCGTGCTTCTTCGCGTATTCGATCTCCGAGCTGCGGGAGTCGAGGTCCCATTCACGCCACGGAGCGATGATCTTTATGTTCGGAGCCAGCGCCTTTACCGTCAGCTCGAAGCGGACCTGGTCATTGCCCTTGCCGGTCGCGCCGTGGGCTATGGCGTCAGCGCCCTCTTTCTTCGCGATCTCGACGAGCTTCTTCGCTATGAGCGGACGGGCGAACGACGTGCCGAGCAGGTATTTGCCCTCGTAGACGGCATCCGCCTGCAGCGTCGGCCAGACGAAGTCCTCAAGGAACTCTTTCGTGAGGTCCTCGATATAGACCTTCGAAGCGCCCGATTTCAGTGCCTTGTCATGGACGACATTGAGCTCGTCGCCCTGGCCGATATCGGCGCAGCAGGCGATGACCTCGCAGCCATCGTAGTTCTCTTTGAGCCAGGGAATGATAACGGAGGTATCAAGACCGCCGGAATATGCCAGTACGACTTTGTTCACTTTCTGTTTAGCCATTTAGAAAACCTCTTTTCAACAATATATCATTTCAGAGCAATGATGCTCAGTCCCCCATCGTCAGGGCCATGATGGCCTTCTGCGTGTGCAGGCGGTTCTCAGCCTCGTCGAATATCACATCGGCGTTCGCCTCGAACACCTCATCGGTGATCTCCTCGCCGCGGTAGGCCGGCAGACAATGCATGACGATGACGCGCTTGTCCGCTTTCGCCAGCAGTTCCTTGTTCACCTGATAGGGAGCAAAGATCTTCTTGCGCATCTCATGCTCGGCTTCCTGGCCCATGCTGGCCCAGGTATCGGTCACGACGATATCGGCATCCTTGACCGCCTCGGCCGGATCGGTGACGATGGTGATCGAGGCGCCTGTCTGCTTCGCATCCTCTATGGCATTCTTCGTGACCGTCGCATCCGGACGATAGTCCTCCGGCGTTGCCGCGACGAACGTCATGCCCGTCTTTGCGGCCCCGTACATGTACGAATTCGTCATGTTGTTGCCATCGCCAACATAAGCCATCTTGAGTCCCTTGAGATTCTTGCCCTTGTACTCGCGTATCGTCAGCAGATCTGTCAGAACCTGGCAGGGATGCAGGAGATCCGTCAGCGCGTTGATGACCGGCACGCTGGCGTATTTGGCCAGTTCCTCCACGCGGTCATGCCCGAACGTACGGATCATGATGCCATCGAGATAGCGGGAGAGCACGCGGGCCGTATCCTTGATCGGCTCGCCGCGGCCGAGCTGCAGATCCCGGTTCGACAGGAACAGCGCCTGTCCGCCCAGCTGATACATGCCGGTCTCGAACGAGACGCGCGTACGCGTCGAAGATTTCTCGAATATCATGCCCAGCGTCTTACCCGCCAGGATATGATGCTCTACGCCGGCCTTCTGCATTGCCTTGAGTTCTTTGGCCAGGTCGAGGATCTCCTCGACCTCGTCGACCGAAAGGTCATGTATTGATAACAGGTCCTTGCCTTTCAGTGCCATAAGCCAACCTCCCATACTGTATATTTATTCATAACTGTGTATATTATACTATGATAAAAGGTAATTGTATATAGTAAAAAGCGGGAAATTTTGTGAGGCTTCGGGCATCCCTGTGGGTGAATGCCCTGCCCCTGACTGAAATTAGCTATTGAAAAACCATGTTGGTTCCTGTAAAGTATCA
>CACXCN010000040.1 GCA_902766095.1 uncultured Selenomonas sp.
CAAGCCGCAGGCGCAGCGTGATTGGTTGGATTTACTGCAAGGGCGGGCGCACAATGTCCACGAAGTGGACGTTTGTGCGTTGAGTTTACTACGTAAATCCCCAAGAACGCAAGCCGCAGGCGCAGCGTGATTGGCTGGATTTACTGCAAGGGCGGGCGCACAATGTCCACGAAGTGGACGTTTGTGCGTTGAGTTTACTATTGAATTACTTACTATAATATTGTATATTATATATGTAAGAGGATAATTTAGAAAACTGTTATGTATAAGGCGGGGACGGGGGTATGTTCTCGCCTTTTGCTTAACCAGATACGGCAGCGAAACTATTTTCGCGCCAGCATTTAATTGACAGCCTCAAATATACGAATAAAAGGGTAAAGAAAAGGGCTATAGGGTGAATATATCATGCAGAACAAAATATATGTCTTGGTCGGACCGCACGGGTCCGGCAAATCAGCGCTGGCCGAACAGCTCATATCCATGGGCCTGCACTTCGTGCCCGTATACACGACTTACGATCTGGAAAAGAGCAGCTCGCAGAACCTATACCACCATATCGCAGTCCAGGAATTCCGCGAGCAGGATTTCATCGTGAAGAGCACCTACAAAGGACAATATATCGGCCTACGCAAAGATGACGTCCTGAGCGCGTTGCATGACCATGTCATCAGCGTCACCATACTCGAGGCGAACTGCGTGAAGCAGCTCCGCCGCATCATCCGCGACAATCTCAACGTCATATACCTGATGGCCGACTACGTCACGCTCGTCGACCGCATGCTGCGCCTGAACTACACGAACAACGAGATCAAGTATCACCTGCAGTACGCGGAGAACAACCGCGAGTTCGATGGCTGGAAAACAGCTGACTACGTCGTCAAGAACACCAGCAGCCTGCAGACAGCCCTGAACCAGGTCGTATCCATCATGGGCCTGACCACGCTCGTGGACGAGCAGAAATGGGCCCAGCTCACGAAATAAGCGGGACCGGCACCCTGGGACAGATACGCGAGGAAGCGTCTCTCCAGCCCGTGCCGGCCCGGAACTGAATGATTAATCTATGAGAGGCGATCGAAATGAACATCATAAAATCCATCCAAGCCCGCTGGCGCAACGGCCAAAAGGGCGCCGTACTCGTATTGACCGCATTGCTATTGCCAACGTTTGTCGCGCTAACAGGTTTCGCTGTGGATGGCGGAAACTACTATTATCAGCGCTCACGTATGCAGAATGCCGCCGATGCCGCCGCTCTGGCCGGAGCCAACGAATATGTCAACCAGATAAAGAAGGACCCCAAATCATCGCAGAACACCCTCAGATACTGGGCCGACCGCGTAGCCAAGCGCTATGTAAACGGTGCCTATCACAACCTGGAAAAGGATGAGGATGTCGACATCTCGACGGATCTGAAATCCGGCAGTAAACCATCCGGTACCTCCGCGGCCGCAGTCACGACGAGCAACACCTATTATACCGTAACGCTGGAAAAAGATGTCCCGCTCCATTTCCTGGCCTATTTCCTCGGCGATACCTACCCGGCCAGTGTGCACAGCAACGCCAAGATACTCACCACAGCAACCAATACGGAAAAATCCTTTTCAGGTCCGCTGCCACCGTATCTGTTTGTATTCAAGAAGAAGCTCTCCAATGTCAACAGCATCGAAAACCCAGATACACTAGATAAGAAGGGCCAGATTATCACAACCTTTGACGGAAAGGTCATCTACACCGATCCGAACTACAATCCTAGTATCGAATACAGTACTCAGCGCCACGATCTGGCTGCCCTGTTCACCGATCGTGCTCGCAAGGAAGGCCTGTCGGTCAACGAGGCATTGGCTCATGGCCAGAGCGTGTACGACCCTGATACCGGAAAAGATACGGCGAACGGCTACTGGTCCTCAGCTACACGCAACAGCTACGACTACAATAGTTTCCCCGAGTGGATACAACACAGTTTTATTGATTCCAAAAACTATGACAGCTATGACCAGAACTACCAATCACTAAACGTTCAAGCCATCGAGAAGACTACGAACCATCTACAGAAATATGACTCGGGCAACATCAACATAACTATCGACAAAGAGATACAAGGAGACATCAATACTCCAGTCATTATCCAAACGCCAGAGCACGGCAGCGTTATCAATATCAACCTCAACGCCGACACGCGCCGCCCGGTATTCATCTACTGTCCCGGAGGCAGTGATTCCGAGCAGACCATGCAGGTCCATATGAATCTCAACGGGCATACATTCCGCGGCGTTGTCTGGGCGCCGTATATAAATGATGAGGGCGTACTCATCAACGCGAACGGCGGAACGTTCTCCGGCTCCATCATTGCCAGCTCCATCAACCTGCAGGGCGGCAGGGGTACATTCAAATACGAAAACTTCTTTGACAGTGGCAGCGGCTCTGGATCCGGCTCCGGCTCCTCCAGCTCGACCAGCTCAACCGCCACCTACAATGTAGCACTGGTCAGCGACCGCGACATGGTCTGATGCCCGATCTAGAAGCTCAAAAAGGCTTGCCCCGGATGATAACGAATCCGGAGCAAGCCTTTTCTATAAGCTGCTTAAAACTGCTTAATTGATAGGGTACTCATGCAGCAGTTTATCTCTATAGACTCTGTCTTTAGTGACTCTGATGGTTCGCGAAGTAAGCCATCCAGCGCTCCATCTATAGAGCCATGTTCCTGCTACGCCTCTTTCGCCTCCCTCAGACTCTCTGGCTCAGGCGATGGTCAGCCGGTCGCCGGGCTGCAGCTGATAGCGCTGGAGAGCCCCCGCGGGGAGCTCCAGCGCGCTGACGGCCTCGCGGCAGGCGCTGAGGCCGTACCAGGGACGCAGATGACGGACGACCTTTACCACGCGATAACCGCCCGCCGTCGGCACTAGGTAGACCACATCGATGGCGAATCGCATGAAGCACATATGCACACTGCGGCAGGGCTCGAGCAAAAGGCCCTCATCAGCCGCGAGTCCCCGTCGTCCCATCAGGCCACAGAACCGCCGGAAAAAGTTATCAGCGACCTGCACCCGGATGCTGCAGCCAGGCCCTCCCGCCCGACACAGCCGTATTTCTCTCATCAGTCATCATCTTCCCTCTGGTACGGTTCGCCATGATACATCCTGACACGCGATGCATCAAATCTGCTATTTATTATACTCTTAGTTGGATCATATGATGTCGATTGTACGCCGGCCAAATCCAGCACAGTATGGATAATATCGTCCGTCATATATGGTCTGTTAACTGCAGATTTTATTTTTTCTTTCAGACCAGGACGCTTCTGCCAATATTGATCTGAACCCCATATTAACATCGGGATTTCGATCATATTTCTATTCCCAATATCCTCTGATGAATGACCAACAAAATCACGATTATTATACACTTCCAACCCATGATCTGGTATGTATATAACTACGGCATCTCTCCTCTCAAAACGTCGTATGATCTCATCTAAGATATAATCGGTATAAAGGATAGCGTTATCATATTCTGCTTTTGTCTGCCTTTGTTTCTCATCTATTCCATCTTCATTGTCTGCCTTGAATTGATCGAATTCCGGTGGATAGCGCAACTTAAATATTTCATGTTCTCCTTCCAAATGCATAACGATGAAATTATTATCATAGTCTTGCGATAAGCACTCATCTAATATCGGCAGTAGTACGCCATCTTTACAATTCTTTTTAGAATATTCCTCATGTAATGTATTTCCAAAAAAGCTCTCATCAGACCGATTGGCAAAAATCCTATCCTCATTTCCATAGAAAGATATTGGACTTTGGTTCGACAGCCAATAGGTGTGATATTCAGCCGTCTTCATAACATCTATTAAATCTGCATTCTTATACCACTCCTTGGTATCGCCTTTCTCAGCAAAAGTCCATAGTAATTTTTGCGCATCACTTGTATTGTTTGCGGGGGCTATAACATCTTGGAACAGAATCATATTGCTATCTGCAACCCTAGCATTTATTCTTGGTGTATTGGCATGCTCATTTCCATAGCACATCAATGATTGCCGGTTCATGGATTCGCCCAGTACAAATACAACGTACGCAGGATTATTATCTAGTGCCACGATTCGTTCATCCTGACTGGCAAATGTCGCATCGGCCTTACTAGCCGTGACCAGTTCCGGTAGTCCATTATACAAAGCTGCAGAAAACCGCATCACAGGTGTAGCAAATATAATACCAGCTACTATTCCTATTACATCACATTTTAACATTGGTATAAATAACAGAGTTAAGCTAACCGGTAGTACAATAAATAAAGCAAGGTATTTTTTTATGATTCGATGGATAGTTTCCTGAATATTCTTCATTCTCTTGCGTAAGTAAACAATCACGGAAACAAATCCAAGAAATCCCATGCTTAATAGAAGTAATTTCTTCATAAATGCTGATACATATAACATGATGAACTGTACGATGCTTTCATCATCAGCAGTTAATATTATTTTCAATTTTCCTGCATCAAACACCTCGCCAAATTCAGATGACAAAAAGCCATCAACGATAAGCATAAAAATACACAATAAAGAAAAAAAGGTTTGCAGAATCCTAAATGGAAATCTTGGCAATATTCGATACAGGGCTGCAATAATCACTATAGTAAAAAAAACTGTTATGAGATAAAATTCTATCGCAATCAATACGTTCTGCCAGGTATCACTATTCCCTAACATACAAAAAAAATACAAGTATACATCTATATAAGTTAGCAATATAACTAATATAAATTTCTGATTGTTGTAGATACTTTCTGTGAATTGCTCTGGTAACCATTTCATATGAATACCTTTTGCTTTTTTCTGTGCTTCTTTTATCTGATTATTTTTCATCATCGGACTCCGCCACACGTATCTTTACCTCAGGATGGCCTAAATACAGCATATAGTCCCGGTTCGTCCAGTTATTAAAGTCTTCGTTAAGCGCATACAATCCTACGTGCCCCGTCTTAACGACAATCCCCGGCAATTCTCGATGCGGCAATACGATCTCGCGCCTGCCTTCAGCTAATTCTCGCTGTACCTGGGCAGCATCCGCCGCACTCCACTCCTGAGTCAAACGATAGCCATATACCGTGGCCCCCAGGCTGAACCCCATATAGATAATGCCCACTGCGGTCAAAAGGCGCCGTACCGGTCGCTCGAGGCGGTTGCGGCCAGTGGCATTCATGAGCTCGAGCATCGTCGCGGCAGCGATGAGCAGCAGCACGGAGGGAAGGAAGGCCGCCCGCAGCGGGAACTCCGGCGCCAGCATCATAATCAGCAGCGTGCCGAGGCTGAGTCCGCAGAAATCACGCACCTGTGCCAGCCGCGCCGCAGCCTGATGCAAAGCACCGAAATAACGCCGGCGCCACCAGCCGCCGCTGATGAAATACCAGAGCAGAAGCTGAAACAACAGCGCTGCGAGCAACGTCTTCAGCTCGTGCATTTTCATCAGCATGCCCGTCACTTCACCTACGCGCACCGCAATATGAGCCCGCATGATATTGCCCGGGGCCCCCAGCAGCAGCGCATAACCGATGACCAGGCCGATGATGCCGGCGACCTGCCACCGCTGCAGCGCCTGCTCCTGATAGTCGCGCCACGCATAGCCGAGCAGCCAGAGCAAAAAGAACCCCACGGTATTCTCATTCGTCCAGCCGGCCAGGATCCCGCCCAGAAGCATCAGGGCCGCCATTCCCCAGCTATCGCGCCAGTAACTCTCACGCTGATAAATATAGCGTACAAATGGCAGTATAAAGGCCAGCTGCAGCACTCCAGTCCAAAGGTAGTTGCAGCTGCCCGTCAGCCAGATATTCGTGCTGCTGTAGTCCGGAGCCAGGGCCCAGAGAATTACCGCTATCCAGAGCAAACGAAACGGATTATCGAGCCGCCAGCTCACACGACCGCCCCGGCTGATCCAGTACACGAGCAAAATCAACAGTATATTCATGAGTGGATTCAGCAGATTGAACAGCCATTTCCCCTGCCAGAGCAGGAACTGCACCATCGTATGAGCGACAATGCGGCCGCCCCACTGAAAGTAATGATGATACTGTGAGACAAAGATATCGTGCCAGCTGGCGACACGCAGCGTATCATCCGCCAGCGGCCACAGGAAATTCCAGTCACCCACATCGCTGCCAACGATAAAGGAATAGACGTAATCATCGCCATAGTAAAGTGGAACCAGCGAATTCAGGTAGTACAGGAACGCATATAAAACTAGCAGCAGCATATAGGACAGCTTTACAGCGTGTCGTCGGCCCCAGACACAAACGGCCTCCCAGTTCATCACTTATCTCTCCTCAACCCTATCTCCGGATACCCGCGCAGCAACATATAGTCGTGGTTATACCAGAAAGAAGGACTCTCATCAAAATCATAATAGACTACGTGGAACCCGCTCAGCAGGAACAGGGCCATCGGATTAGCCGCGTTATGATTCGGTATGACGACATCAGTAGCTCCATCGGCGGCTGCCTGCTGGATCAGGGAATCATCATAGGCCCGCCACTCTGCCCCCAGCTCACAGCCATAGACCGTAGCCAGCATCGATACGACCATGTAGCAGGCTCCCACCGCCAGCAGGAACCTATGAGTTGCCTGCTCCATGACATTGCGGCCCGAAACATTGACCAGCTCTATCAGACAGGATGCCGCCACTATCAGCATGATAGTGGACAGGAACGCGGCGCGCCGTGGATATTCCGGCGAGGCCAGCATGATGATATTCATCCCCAGACTCAAAAGGCAGCAGTCTCGCGCCTCCCGCAGCCGCCATCCGGCGCCGTGCAGCACTCCGAAATACTGCTTTTCCAGCCAGACCCGCCAGATATAATGCCATAGCAGCAACTGAAATAAAAATACCAGCAACAGCATATAAAATTCAGCCCGCAGCATCATCCAGCCTGAGATCTCCCCAGAGGCCAGAGCGATAGCATGACGCGCCCGGTTGCCCGGCGCTAGTATCAGTAACATATAGCCTGCCAGCATACCGAGGCTGCCCATCGCATACCAGACAGGCAGCCGGCCCGCACGGTATAGGCACCAGCCATAGTACCCCAGCCACAGCAAAAAGAAGCACACGGTATTTTCATTTGTCCAGCCCGCGATAAGACCGAAAATCAGCATATTGCCAGACATCAGCCGCCCCGCCGGCAGCGAACTGCTCCCACGATAAACATACCGCACGAAGGGCAGCCAGAACAGCAGCTGCAGTGTGCCCTGCCATAGATAATTGACTGTCCCGGTCAGCCACAGGCAGTCCCGGCTGTAATCGGGAATGAACGCCCATATAGCAAAAAATATCCAGACCAGACGATAGGGCTCTCTAAAGTGCCAAGAGCATTCGCCGCCCCGCCCCAGCCAATATATGCACCATATGAGCAGGACCATGAACAGCGGGCTGATGATATCGAACAGCCATTTACCCTGCCAGAGCAGGAACTGGATAGTCGTATGCGCAACTATCCGACCGCCCCATTGAAAATAATGCCGGAACTGCGACAGTGCGATATCAGACCAGCCATCAATCCGCGGTATGTCCGGGGCTATAGGGCTGATAAGGTTCCAGCTGCCATAGGGACTGCCGCAGATGAACGAATAAACGCAATCATCAAGTATGATAGGAAACAGCTGATTCAGATATAATAAATATATATATATCGCCGCAACTAGTATAAATGATAAGGCAACTGCGTGCTGTTTATAAAATCTACATAGGTATGACATAGTCAGAAATTCTTCTCCCTGATCAGATACACAGGCCTGCGCTTCACTTCACAATAGGTCTTGCCCAGATACTCACCGATGATCCCCAGCACGATGAGCTGTACCCCGCTCACAAACAATATGATGGACACCAGCGACGGGTAGCCAGCTACCGGGTCACCGTAAAGCAGAGTCTTGACCACAACCCATACCATATAAAGCAAAGCCCCTCCGGCGGACAGCAGCCCCAGCCAGGTCGACAGACGCAGCGGCAGCGTCGAAAACGAGGTCAGTCCATCGAGGCCGAGCCGCACGAGATCGCTCCAGCCCCATTTCGTATGACCGGCAGCGCGGGCCGGCCGGTCATAGGGCACTGCCAGCTTGCGAAAGCCGATCCAGCTGAAAAATCCTTTCGTATAGCGCTCGTACTCCCGCAGCTGGCACAGGGCGGTAATACATTTGCGGTCGAGCAGACGGAAATCCCCCACATCTGCCAGCACCGGTATCGCCGAAAAATGCCGTAGCAGCCGGTAGTAGAGCCGGGAGCTGAGACGCTTGGCCGCGCTGTCGCCCGGGCGCCCCTGGCGCTGCGCGTATACATCGTCGTAGCCCGCCTCCCAGCCAGCCAGGAGCTCCGGTATGAGCCCCGGCGGATCCTGCAGATCGGCATCCATGATAATGACGGCCGCGCCCTGCACCGCGTCCAGGCCGGCCAGCATGGCGGCCTCCTTGCCGAAATTGCGCGACAGCGCGAGGTAATGCACGCGCGCGTCCCGCTGCGCCAGCTGCTGCAGGATAGCCAGCGTCGCATCCGAGCTGCCGTCATCCACGAACAGCAGCTCAAATTCATACGCCGTCAGTCCACCCAGGACCTGACACAGCGCCGGATAAAACAGCGGCAGCATATCCGCTTCATTAAAACAGGGGACCAAGATACTGATGTTCTTGGTCCCCTGGCTCTCATTTGACATAAGAACAGCCTCACATATTCTGCATCAAAGACAACAAGCTCGGCAGCAAAACGATGACGAACAAAGCCGGAAAGATAAACAGCACCAGCGGGAAAACGATCTTGACCGGGGCCTTCAGCGCCTCGGCCTTCACGTACTGCCGCCGCCGCTCACGGATATTGTCCGCCTGATTCTTCAGCGTCTTGCCCATACTCGTGCCGAGGCGCTCCGCCTGGATCAGCGAGGTCAGGAACAGTGACACATCCTGGACGCCGACCCGCTCCGCCATATTGCGCATCGCCGTGCGCCGCACCATACCCATGCGGATATCATCCTGGAGCTTCTGACACTCCTCGATCAGCGGGCCATGCATGCGTTCGGTGATCTTGCGCAGCGCCCCATCGAAGGACAGACCGGCCTGCACGCTGACACAGAGCAGGTCGAGCACCTCCGGCAGCTGATGCGAGATCTGCTGCTGCCGCTGCTGGATCATGACACTCAGGCAGAAATGCGGCATGAAGGCCCCCATCGCTGTCAACACGATCTGTATGCCCACACATTGCACGAGGCTGTATTTACTGCCCTGCAGGATGAATATGCCAAACACCGTCATGCTGACAGCGCCGAGCAGACACACCCCCAGGAAATATTGCGGGCTCCATTCGTGGCTCTTGCCCGCCGCCTGCAGGCGCCGCTGGACGGCATGGCTTACCTCCTGCGGGGTCAGCCGCGCGATGCGGTTGCCGACATTCTCGAGCCAGGGCTTCCAGACGCGCTCGACGAAGGGGAGATCCTTGAAACCCTTATCCGTGCGATGGATGACGACGCCCGGCTCGGGCGTCGGCTCCAGCTGACGCGGCTGCCGGGTATCCCCCCCCTGAGTCGCCAAGCCGTGCAGACGCTTCTGCATCTCGACCTCGGGCCGCACGCGACGCTGCATCATGCCGTACAGGATCAGGAATACGAGTATGCCCAGCGAGACCGCGAATAGTAGTTTCAGCATCCTCAGTACTCCTCTTCATCCGCTAGGAAGAAATCATCCGGCAGCTCGACGCCATTGAGCTCGAATTTATCCATGAAGCTCGGCTGCAGGCCGGTGGGTTTGAATTCACCGACGGCCTTGCCCTGCTCATCGAAGCCGGTCTGTACATAGTGGAAGATATCCTGCGTCGTGATGGTATTGTCCTCCATATGCTGGACCTCGGTGATGTAGGTGATCTTGCGGCTGCCATCACGGATACGCGACTGCTGGATGATGAGGTCGATCGCTGACGAGATCTGCTCGCGGATGGCGCGCACCGGCAGCTCGAAGCCGCTCATGAGCACCATAGTCTCGAGACGTGACAGGGCATCGCGCGGACTATTCGCGTGCGCCGTCGTCAGCGAGCCATCGTGACCGGTATTCATGGCCTGCAGCATGTCGAGCGCCTCGCCGCCGCGGACCTCGCCGACGATGATGCGGTCCGGGCGCATACGCAGAGCGTTGCGGACGAGATCGCGGATGGTGATCTGCCCCTTGCCCTCGATATTGGCGGGGCGCGCCTCGAGCTTCACGACATGGGTCTGCTGCAGCTGGAGCTCGGCCGCATCCTCAATGGTGACGATACGCTCCGACTCCGGGATGAAGGACGATATGACATTCAGGGTCGTCGTCTTACCAGAGCCGGTACCGCCGGAGACGAGGATATTGATGCGGGCCTTGACGCAGGCGCGCAGGAACACCGCCATCTTCTCGGAGAGCGTACCGAACGAAATGAGATTCTCGACGGAGAACGGCTTCTTCGCGAACTTTCGTATCGTCAGCGCCGGGCCCACGAGCGACAGCGGCGGGATGATGATATTGACACGCGAGCCGTCCTTCAGACGGGCATCCACGAGCGGTGACGACTCATCGATGCGGCGCCCGAGCGGCGTCAGGATGCGCTCGACGATGTTCATGAGGTGCGCATTGTTGCGGAACTTCACATCAGTCAGCTCGAGCTTGCCAAAGCGCTCGACGAAGATCTGCGACGGGCCGTTCACCATGATCTCGGTGACGGTCTCATCCTGGCGCAGCGACTCGATAGGCCCGAGTCCGAGCATCTCATCGCGCACATCGGAGATGAGCTGCGAGCGGCCCCCCCGCGGTATCGCGAAGGGATTCTCCTCGATCATCTTCTGGCAATAGGAGTCGATGATCTGCTCCACCTGATGCGCATCCTGATGCATGGCTGAGAGCACCTGCTGTTCGTCGGGCGTCATCTCATCGACGATGCGCTGATGCAGTTTATGCTTCAGCTGGTCATAGTCGCTGTTGCCATTCTCCCGCTCGTCCTCTGTCTCGGAGGCGAAAATCCGTACCTGCCGGTTTTCCTGCCGCCCGAGCCGCTCCAATAGCGACATTTCGCTTCACTCTCCATAAAAAATCGCTTTATCATTACTCCGAAAAGAGTTACTTCCAAATTTATATAGTTGCTCAGGAACTACTGCCTGATATATTGGGACTGTACATTTTGTAATAAATATGTTTCTGGCTCGTATCGCTGAACGATGACTCACCGGCGGTCATATTCGTCATAATCCGGCCCAGCCATGTCCCCTGGGACAGCTGGTAGTTGACAGTGACCTCGATATTCTTGGTCGACTTATTGGCCTTGATGGCCACATCTGCCGTAAAGAATTTAAATGGCATATACATATTCTCGTTGTAGCTGTCCTCGATATCCTGCAGCGTGTCAGTTTTGCAGTCCGAGACGGCTGCCTCTCCGGCCGCGCTGCGCGCGGTCTCATTCAGCATCAGATAGTCCGAGAACGCCATGCCGAAATAGCACATACCCATGATAATAAGCATAAGCAGGGGCAGCACCAACGCAAACTCAATGACTCCCTGGCCCTTTTGTTTACTCATAGCGCTGCCCCCAACTTATAACTGCATCTAGAAAACTAACTGATTAATTACCAAAGGAATTAGAAATACCAGTAAATACTGATTTGACCTTGGTCTGCAGGTCACCGCCGTTAGCGATAGCCACGGCAACAATGACGACGAAAGCCAGTATCAGAGCGTACTCCACTATGCCCTGTGCCTTCTCACTCGTATAACGAGCCTTCAGATAGCTAAGAATCTCCATCATAATAAAAACCTCCCACAAAACTGATAAAAACAAATACCTATATGTAAAGCCCTGCGGCTGAACATCAAACTTGCTTAGAATACGGCAGTCAGCCTCGCCATAATATCCGCGATAGCTGCCTGGATCGTCGGCCCCTGCGCCATTAATACCACAGCAACGACAGCCACGAAAGCCAGTATCAGAGAATATTCGACGGTGCCCTGACCAGCCTGCGGCTTAAAAATGCCGGGCCTGCAGATTCTCCTCATGATTGCCTCCTGCCATAATACTGCTCCGACAGCGGTCATAGCTTGATATCGACGATACGCATGATAACGATATAGCCGATGACCTCGAGGACGACTGCCCCGCCGATGGCCATCTGGCCAATCGGATTCGTGAACAGCGGCTCCAGATAGCTCGGGCTGATAACCTGCAGAATCAACGCCAGGAATATCGGTATCAGCGTAAGTACGACGCCCGAGGCCCTTCCTTGGGCCGTCAATGCCTTCACCTCGCGGCGCATGCGGATGCGCTCCTGAATCGTGCCGCTGATCGTATCGAGAATCTGGGCCAGATTACCGCCGACCTGACGCTGGATGAGCACGGCCGTCACTATGAGCTCGAAATCCGGGCTCTGCACACGCCGCTGCATATTCTCGAGGGCATCCTCGAGCGTGACGCCGACATTGATCTCATTCATGACCTTGCGGACCTCGACACCGATCGGCGCGTCCATTTCCTTCGCGACCAGCTCGAAAGCCTGCAGGAAGCTGAAACCGGCCCGCAGCGCATTCGCGACCATGGTCAGCATATCGCCGAGCTGATTGACAAAGGCCTTCTGACGGCGCTTGATGCTCAGTTGCAGATACATATAGGCCGCGGCCGCGCCTCCGGCGAAGCCGACGAGTGCCCAGAGCCATTTCAGCGTGATGACAAAGGCCAGGATCGCACAGAGGACGCCCAGCAGGGCCATGATGACCTCGAACTCCGAGCCGAGCAGCGGCCAGTCAGCCTGATCCATGAGATCATCCATGCGATGCTTTTTCTGGATGCGCTGCAGGCGTTCACCGGCCTGACGAATGAAGCGGCGCAGCTGTTCAGCCAGTTTGGCCTGGTTTTCTTTCCTCCGATAGCCAGCCATCCCCGGCCGCGCCTTGCGCGTCGTGGAAAAACGTTCTATGCGTCGGGCGATGCGCTTCTGATCTTCCTGCGTCTTCTTCGAGCGCAGGACCAGCAGGAACAGCGCCATCACGACGACGACGGTCAGCAGTGATAGAACTATCCTCATGGCTTAGCCCACCTGATGTGTTTCTTCCCCATGATCGTCTCCGCCAGCTTATTCACACTGCGTGTGAGCGGACTGTCCGGCTCGATATCGACAGCCATGCGGCCGTCATTTGCCGCCTTGGAGACAGTCAGGTATTCATTTGGTATCATGGCCGCCACCGGATAGCCGAGCTCCGTCTCGAGCTGGTGCCGGGCCGCGATGTCGGTAGACTGCACGCGGGTGAATATCGTATGCACGCGCTCCTCATGATTATCGAGCGAATTCATGACCTCGAGGGCCCGCTGAGCATGCTGTATCTCATAGGCGCCATTCAGCATCGTGACCACATAGGTGGATTTCGCCTTTTCGACCGCCGCGATAGAGGTCGGATTGAATCCCGGCGGGATATCGATCAGCACATAGCGGAACAGGCTCTGGGCCATCTCCAGCAGCGACTCGAAGCCCTCGATCGATATGCGGTCGATGAGGTTCGGCGTGCGCGTGCCGCACAGCACATGCACATTATCATTGACCGGTGTGAAATACGGCTTCAATGTCACTGGCGAGAGATATTTGATGTCGCGGACCGCCTCATATATCGTCATCGACGGCTCGAGACTGAAGAACACCGTCATATCACCGAACTGCAGATCAGCGTCGATGATGCCCACCTGTTCGCCGCTGCGGCGCCCCAGGGCCAGCGCGAGATTCGCGATTAGCGTCGATTTGCCGCTCTTGCCCTTCGCGCTGAAGAAAGCCATCGTCTCAGAGGCAAACTCCATGCCGCTCTTGGCATAGGTCTCAACGCTTTCCTTTAGCTCCTGCGTGGTCGAGGGGCGGACGATATAGCCGCTGGCGCCCGACCGCACGCAGTGAGTGGCGCGGTCGGCCTGCCACTCCTCGCCCATACAGATGATGACTGTCTCGGGGTAGTTGGCGTGGAATGTCCCGATTGCGGCGAAAGCACGCGGGTGGTCCACGTCGAGCATGATGATATTCGGGTGGAACACACTGCCCTGCCCCAGCGCATCGCTGACGGTCTGGTAGCGCGCGACGAGTTCGAAGCCATCTGTACTGGAGATGACATTGGCTATCTGCTCCAGCAGCAGGCGGTCATTCTCGACCAGCATGATACGATAGGCCAACCTTCATCCTCCTCTCAACGGCCGAACAAGCGGCCCAGCAACGAATGTGATGCGGCCGCATCCTGATGCTCCTGATGTCGGCTGCCCATGCGGCCATCCGTATAGAGATCGACCAGCTCGCGCAGGCTGGCCGCCAGCCTGGTGCTGCCATTCGACAGTACGAGCGGCACGCCGTCCTGGATGGACTGGCTGGCAGCCCGGAAATCATTCGGCAGAATATGATAGAACGGCTGGCCGAGGACCCGCTCGACATCATCCATGCCGATATTCGTCTTGGAGTCGGAGCGATTCAGCACGAGCCTGATTTTCTGCGTATCATAGCCGAGCCGCTTCAGCGTATCAGTGCCGATCTTCATATTCTTGATCGTCGGTATGAAATCAACGATGCCGAGGAAGTTCACGATGGTCGACATATCCAGCATGGCGAGATTGAGCTCGCTGAACATCGAGGTCGTATCGATGATGATATAGTCGAACATGCTCTGCAGCTGCCTGATGATCTGCTGCACCGTCTTCGTCTTGATATTGTAGGCCTCGGCTACATCCTTCGGGCTGGTCAGGCAGTAGAATGCCACCTGGCCATGCTCGTAAAGCGTCAGGAATGGAGCTACTTCGCAGCTGTCGCCCTGTACATTCATATCGCGCTCGACATCCGCGATGGTATACTCATCCTGGAGCTGGAGATAGTTCGCCACATCGCCGAACTGCAGGTCGAGGTCCACGAGACAGACAGTCGCATTCCGTGCGATCTCGGAGGCCATATTGCAGGCGATGAGCGTCTTCCCCACGGCCGAGGCTGTGCTAAAGAAGGTAATGACCACACCATTGCGGGCGTTGTCCTGATCTCCCATCTGCCTCACCTCCCAGCTGCCGTATCAGCCGGCTGCTGAGCGGCAGTCGATTGGTCAGCGGCCTCCTGGGCCCGCTGCAGCATTTCCTCTGCCGATACTGGTTTCCAAGTACCAGCGGCTCCTGCTGCCGATGGATTGGCGTCCGCCGGGGCTGTCTTATCCTTCTTCGGTTTCGGCTCTGGCAGCGGAGCATTGACATCTACCTCGTTCATGCTCTGCTGCTCCCGGCGCGAATCTGTATAGGTATCTTCCATCTTCTGACTCATGCGCACCGAGGTCGTCTCATTGACGATATGCGGCGTGATGAGCACGATGATCTCCGATTTCTGCCGCGAATCATTGTGATATTTGAATAGTTCCCCGAGCAACGGGATATTGCCGAGCACTGGGACCTTCTGAATCGACTTCGAATCCTCGGAATTCATGAGTCCGGCGATGACCATCGTCATGCCCGAGGGAATATTGACCATCGTATCCGCAGAGCGTGTCGAGAGGCCTGGCATATTGAATCCGTCCACGGTCACGGCGTTGCTCCAATCGAGACGACTAACCGTTGCATGGAGCCGACTCGTTATATTACCAGCCGTATCAACCGTCGGGTTGGTCAGATCAAGCACTATGCCGTAGTCCTTATACTCAACTGACGTCTTGCCATCACCAGCAGATACCGGATAAGGAATTTCTCCACCCACGAGAATACGTGCATCGCGTCCGCTCATAGTCGTGACATTCGGCCGGGACACGATACGAGCCTTCCCCTGAGATATTAAGGCCGTCAACTTCGCATTAATCTGTGAGAAATGCGTATAAAGCCAATTCTTTGAGTACCAATGGCTGCCAGGATCACGCGTACGATTACCATCACTTGCATACCAAACCCCAGGCGAACTCACTGAACTGTCAGCGCCATACTGGATTCCCAGCTGTTTTGCATCATCAGAATTTATCTCTATGACTTCCGCCTCGATGTTGATCTGATCGGGATTGGTCATCTGCAACATATTGATTATATTGCTGTTGGTCAGTTCTTTATCTATAATGTCCGTATTCGACGCCACGCTGCCGTTGGTCTCGGTATGATTTACCTTGTTTTCTTCCTTACTATTTTGCTCCTCGACATATATCGAGGCAATATTGAATGCCAAGTCCTTCTCATACTGGTTCGCGACGGTGCCGCGCAACAGTATCTTCTTGCCGACCTTCTGGACCTTGACGCCTGGCAGATTGATGGCCTTCTCTATTTGCTGGGCCAGCCCATCATCCGCTTGTGAGACGCTGATTTGGAACTCCTGACGCATGCCGTTGCGGGTCCAGACATTCAGGTTCGTCGTGCCCTCGCCGACGGCCACGATATTCAGAGCGAAGCGCCCGAGTACCTTTACCTGGGCGACCTTATTGCTGCCCACCGCCACTCGCGTGATCGGGCTCGTGGTCGGCAGATAGTACGACTGATTGATGCCGAGCCATATCGGCTGCACATAGGCATAGGCCGGAGCTGGTGCCGTGATGGCCATCGTGGCGGCTGCCGCGGCTATGAATGCATTGCGTTTCCAGGCCATCATCTCACCTCCACATAGGACGAATCCACACCATTTATGACTTCTACGCTGTCAGAGCTGTAGCTCGGTGCGCTCGCGGCCGGAGCCGGAGCTGCGGCGGGAGCCGGGGCGCTGTACAACGGTGCCGGAGCCGAGTAGCTGGGTGCCGGAGTCGACGGAGCCGACGATGCCGGTGCCGGAGCCGACTGCTGCGGCACTACGTCGCCCTCCATGTGGTATTCCGTGTCGATGACGAAGCTGTCCTTCGGCTGATACGGGCGCAGGACGAGGTAGACCGTGCCCTGCTGGCTGGCAGTTGCGAGCTTCAGCGCCTCATCCGGCGTCACAGCCAGCGTCGCTGTAGCCATCTGCTCGCCAGAGGCCTTCAGGTCGCCCTCGCTGCCCTTGTCGTCCTTGCTCTTCTTGTCCTTGCTGTCTTTATTGCCGCCATTGTTCGCAACGTCGCCCGCTGTGGCACCGGTTTTATTGATGCCAAGCAACAGAACATTCTGCAGCAGAATCTCGCCGCTTGCGCCACCGTTGTTGCCGTTGCCCTTGCGCACGATCATGACGTCGACGTAGTCACCCGGTTTCGCAAAGCCGGCCACGCCGGTGATATCCGTAATGCCTACCGAGATTGCGCGGCAATCCGGCGGTATCGTGCCGGTGAAGCCAGCCAGCTTCATATCTTTGAGGACTTTCTTGTCCGTCAGCACATCGCCCTGCTGGACCGGGACCGATACCGGGCAATCGACGACCTCGGAGATGTCAGACAGCGCTCCGTCTGGCAACAGATCGGCAGGTATCTCGATTACCTTTACCATTTCTTCTTTGATGACCGTGCGGGCAGGTATATCCTGCTTAGCCACGACCACTTTCACGGTCTGGGGATGATTCTTGTCCGATGAAGTATCCTCACTGCCAAAGGACATGAAAACCATCACACCCAGGAAGCAACTTACCAGTACAGCCGCTATGAGCCATTGTCGATAGCTCACGCGCTCCAGCAAGTCTTTCAGCTTGCCATTCGGCTTAGGACCTAGCATTATTTTGCTCCACCTCTGGTTCGTAAAATGTTTTCTCTACATGTTATGTTATTTAATATGATATATCTTTTTCGCACTGTTGGCAAGTAAAAATCGTAAAAATCAATTTTAATTACGAAAAATAAAACTATTAGTTTCAAAAACTAGGACTTAACTCCTACGCACCCTTTGTGGCTACTATTTGATTATAGCATCTTTATATAAGCCATGCAATATTTTTATTTAATCCCTCGCTTTTTTTATCCTTGTTTATATTTATTGTACCTATTATACTCTGTAAATGAACATTAGTCCATGGAAAAGTATTGCATAGCGCTTTATTATGGAGGCTTCGGGCATGATTGTGGGTGAATGCCCTGCCCCTGACTGAAATTTGCTATTGAAAAGCCATGTTGGTTCCTGTAAAGTATCA
>CACXCN010000041.1 GCA_902766095.1 uncultured Selenomonas sp.
CTCGGTCTACCTCAACGTCCTCTACATGGACAAGGTCATGGAGTCCGACGCGCTGATCCAGGCGATTTCCCGCACGAACCGCATCTACGACAGCGCGGAGAAGCCGTGGGGCATGGTCAAGTTCTACCGCAAGACGAACACCATGCGCCGCAATCTCCAGAACGCGCTGGAGCTCTACTGCGAGGGTGACACGGCAGGTGTCATGGAACAGGAGCTCATGGCCAACCTCCATCTGCTCAATTCTCTGTACGAAGACATTGCAGCCTTGTTCAAGAGCGAGAGCATCGAGCACTTCCGCCGCCTGCCCGAAGATCCGGCCGCACAGCAGAAGTTCCGCAAGGACTTCACGAAGATGCGGGCAACACTGCGCGCTGCCTTCCTGCAGGGCTTCAAGTGGAACGGCGAGTATGTAGGTGTCCTTGTCTTTGACGAGATGACGTACCACATCCTGCTCGAACGCTTCAAGGAGCTGCCGAGCACCGGCACGCACACCCAGCGGCCAAGGGCAGGCTACCAGCTCGAGACGAATCTGACTTCCGTCCTCGGCGAGCAGATTGACTCCGACTATCTGGAGTCGCGCTTCAAGATCCTGACCATCAGCGACATCGAGGCACGCGATCAGGAAGCGAATAAGGCAGCCGTCATGAAGGACATCGAATCCAATCTCGGCATCCTGCCTGCCCTTCTCCAACCCTACGCGCGCCAAGTCCTCGATGACATCCAGTCAGGTACGCTACGTGCAGAGCCGGGCAAGCTCTTCCGCACCTACATCACCGAGTACCGCGAGGACTCCATCTGCCACGCCGTCCACGAAGAAGCGGCCAAGTACTGCATCGACGAGGGCAAGCTGCTCGATATCTACCACACGACCGGCTCGCAGCCCATCAACCAGATTGCCCTCAAAGAAGTCGAGAACACTGCCGACATCCCTAAGATCATGAAGACCTATGGCTGCTCCCGCTTCTCCGCCAAGAGCAAGCTCCACGCAGCGCTGACCGACTACATCAGCCAGCGTCGGGCCGAAACACTGGAGGGTCAGGACGACAATCGAGATACTTGATATCCTCTTGCTAAAAAAATAATCCCGGGGCTTGAATACCTCGAGATTATCTAAAACGCCTCTTTCGTCAGCCCCTCAAGTCTTCCCCTATGGGGAAGGCTTGAGGGGCTGCTGCTTCTTGAAAAATATCAACGGGACGGCAAATGGTCCAGGGCCTGCGCGAAGTCCTCCAACAGATCCTCGGTGTCCTCGAGGCCGACATTCACGCGCACGAGGTCATCGGTCACACCTGCCTGCTGGCGCTCCTCGGCGCTGAGATGACAGAATATCGTCGATGCCGGATGTATGACGAGCGTGCGCGCGTCGCCGATATTCGAGACGTTCAGAGCATAGTGGAGATTGTCTATGAAGGCGAACGCCCGCTCCTTCGTCCCGAAGCACAGCGTCAGCATCGCGCCGAACCGGCCGCCGAACTGCCGGGCTGCCAGCTCATGGAAGGGGCTCGATGCCAGTCCGGGGTAGTCCACCTCGAGGCCGCGCGACTCGCAATACCCGGCCAGCGCCTGAGCTGTGCTGCATATACGGTCCATCCGCAGGGCCAGCGTATCGAGCCCTATGCCGGTCAGATAGGCATTGAACGGCGACTGGCAGCCGCCGTAGTCCGTGACCATGCGCTGGCGCAGCCGTACGATGTAGCTCATCGGGCCAAAGGAATAATCGCGGAATTTCGGATAACGGTCCGCCTTCCAGGAAAACTTTCCTCCGGCCACAACGATGCCACCGATACTGTTGCCGTTGCCGTTGAGCGCTTTCGAGGTCGAGTGCAGCACGACATCGGCCCCGAGCTCGAGCGGGCGGCACAGATAGGGCGTCGTGACCGTATTGTCGACGAATAGCGGTACGCCGTGCGCATGCGCCAGATCGGCCAGCGCCTTGATATCGACGACGTCGAGCTTCGGATTGCCGATGGTCTCGACGTATATGAGCCGCGTGTGCTCATTGATCTGCGCCGCGAAGTCCTCGACGCGGTCTCCCTGGGCATAGCGCGTGCGGATGCCGTACTGCGCGAAATCCGCCAGCAGGGAGCTCGTGCCGCCGTACAGACCGCTCGAAGCCACAATTTCATGTCCGCTCGAGAGCACGTTCAGCAGAGCATGCGATATGGCTGCCATGCCGGAGGCGAAGGCCACGGCGCCCACGCCGCCCTCGAGGGCCCGCAGGCGGCGCTCAAAGCCGGCAATGGTCGGATTGCCGACCCGCGTATAGACGAAGCCCGGTTTCCGGCCGGCAAACACTTTCTCCATCTCCTCAGCCGTCGGCTGATAGAAGGCCGTACTCTGATAAAGCGGCTGCGTGACGCAGCCGGTGGCCGCATCAGGCGCGAAGGACTCATGTAGCAGTCTGGTCGTGAATCTCATGCATTAAGACCGCCTTTGACGACGACGAGCTCATAGGTGCCATCGTCATTCTTATGAACCGACGTCACCTTGTGTCCCTCATCCTTCAGGCTGCGGGGTACATTCTGTATCGGCTCGCCGTCATTGAGATGAACGCTCAGCGTCTGGCCGTCCGCCAGATCCTCGAGTGCTACCTTGACCTTGACGAATGTGATCGGACAGACGACATCGGTGATATCGATAGCGGCATCTGCCTGTTGCTCGCTCATACTACTCCCTCCAATGCTTTTTCGAGTTTATCCCAGCCCACGCGCTCGAGGCAGGCGCGGAAGCGCTCGCTCGGCTTGGCATTCGCAGCAAAGAACTGCAGCGTGGCCTCAGCCACATCGTAGACTTTCTCCTCGTTGACGATGAGCGGCAGTGTGTGCCGTCCGATCGCGATATGGTTGCCATAGAGTCCGCCAAAGGAGATGACACAGCCATTCTCGCCCGTCCAGGAATCCGTCGGGCAGCTCTTGATGCACTTGCCGCAGTAGACGCACTTGGCTTCGTCAAGCGTGACCTGCTGGGCGGCCGCATCGACCTTTATGGCCTGCTCGGGGCAGACGGCCTCGCAGAGGCCGCAATACGTACAGTTGTCCGGCTGCCAGCTGGGCTTTACGCCGCCCTTGATGCCCATGTCATTTTCCTCGGCCTTGAGGCAGTTGTTATGACAGCCCGTGAAGCCGAACTTGAACTTGTGCGGCAGCTCGCGACCACCGAAGCGCTTGTCGAACTCGTTGGCAAGCTTCACGGTATCGATGAGGCCGGACGGACAGGTGGCCGCGCCCTGGCAGGCCGTGATGGTGCGCACGCGCGGGCCGCAGACGCCGTTCTCGACGCCGCCTTTCGCGAGGTCGGCCTTCACCGCCTCGATGTCCTGCACATGGATGTACGGGATCTCGATGCCCTGGCGGCTCGTGAGATGCACATAGCCATGACCGTATTTATCCGCTACCTGCTCGATGGCGCGGAGCTGTGCCGCCGTGAAGTGCCCGCCGACGGATTTCAGTCGCATGGAGATGCAGTCCTTCTGCTTCATGCGCATCATGCCCGTCGCCTTCAGTGCCTTATAATCTACTGCCATTTCTTTCACTCTCCTAAATATAAAGCCTCCCCCTCAGGGAAGGTGGCGTTATGCAAGCTGCCCCCATTGGGGGAAGTGCCGAGCGTAGCGAGGCGATAGGGGTGGCGAGGCGCTACGCGGCGGTGTGGTAACACATAGATTGTTCGGCTGCTTAGGCTTTTCGATTCGTGAGCCGTTTATGCCTTAGCACTCGAGTGTGATTACCAACTCGCCACCCCCACCACCGCTAGCGGATCCTGAGGTCTTCTTTCGTTACCTGTTTATCTTTATCAATATGAAAGCTGTTGAGTACAGGCTCGCCGCCGTTCAGCGACAGGATCATATAGCTGGCCTGGCTGTCGAACGCCAGCCGCTTGTCCTCCTCGCTCGGCCGCGAGGGGCTGGCCGGATGGCTGTGCCAGTTGCCGAGCAGCTGCCAGCCCGCGGCGCGCAGCTCCTTTACGGTGGCGAACTGCTCGCGCGGATCCAGCGCGAAATGCTCCGTGGCATGATCGACGTTCGTCAGGAAAAAAACGCGCTCAACCGTCTTCACTCCCGTAGCCGCATCAATCGTGCCGCCGATGAGCCCGCAGTCCTCGATGGGCGCGAGCTGGCGCGCATGCTGCACCATAGCGATATAGTCCGCGAGTTTCAAATTTATCTGCATAGTCAACATCCTCCGCTAAAAGCCTTCCCAATGGAAAAGGTGCTGTAATACAAGCTGCCCCTTTGGGGGGCGCGAAGCGCGGGTTGCCAGTGGCAACCCCGGGCAGTGCCGAGCGCAGCGAGGCGATAGGGGTGGCGAGACGCTATGTAGCGCTCAGCAACACATTGATGGATCGGCTGCGTGGGCTATTTGTTAGTGGGCCGTTTATGCAATAGTACTCGAGTAAGATTACCAACTCGCCAC
>CACXCN010000042.1 GCA_902766095.1 uncultured Selenomonas sp.
AATCAAATTTTTCCCTATCAAGCAATCCCGCGGAAAGTACTTTCGTTCAAGCGTAGCGCGTTTAAGTACTTTCAAGGGACCTATTAATGGGAAAAATTTTATTTTAGCCAAACCACAATAGCGGAATGGAGGAACCATGCCTGCCGCGGTACTGCGTGCTTAGGTATGATAAAATCGTATTTCAATACGGTCTTTTTGTGTGTCGAGAAGTCAGTAGGTGCGTATGTGATAGTCTTTCCAGGGAATCTGATCGAGACGTATGGTTTTGAGGAAATCGACGATATCCTTGCGTCCATAGTAATGGGGCTCACCATTCGCGTCCTGGCTCATGAGGATGATGGGCATATTCGGGAAATAGGGAGCGAGTGAACTGCGCGTCTGGACGGCGCTGGCCGTGTAGCGGGTGACGTGCGGTTTTACTGCGATGATGGCGAATGTCACGCCCTGCTCGATGATGACGGCGCCATGTAATGTGATCATGCTCATAAAAACACCTTTTTCTGATAATGATCTAGGTGATGGTTACTTCTTTTCGGACGGTTCATCGGGATACGGTGTGAGGAAGGCGATGAGGGCGGCCAGCAGCAGAGGTGCCGAGGTCAGCAGCAGGGCGGTGCTGAGGCCGATTTTGTCGGCCAGGGCGGCGGTGGCGGCTGCTCCGATACTGCCGAGACCGAAGGACAGGCCGAGCATCATGCCGGAGGCGACACCAGTGTTGGCGGGCATGAGCTTCTGGGCCCAGACGATGGAGCTGGGCTGGGGCGCCAGCAGGCAGGCTCCGCAGATGAACAACGCGAGGAGCGAGAGCGGCTCCGTGCCGGCATGGGTGAAGAAGTAGTAGGTCGGCAGGAAGCCGAGGGCCAGCGAGCCGATTATGATTTTTTTGTGAGACAGGCGGTCGCCGAGGTAGCCGCCGATGAGTCCGCCGATGGTGCAGCCGATGAGGAACAGCGTCAGCAGCGTGCCGGAGAGCATGGAGGAGTAGCCGGCTCCGATGAGCAGCAGCGGTAGGAATGTCGATACGGATACATGGGTCCAGCAACGGAGTCCCATGGACAGGTTCAGACGCAGGATGGAGCTGTTGGTCAGTACGGCGCGAAGGCTGAGCGGCTGGCCGGCTGCCGCCTGCTCGGCGGGGGATTCCGGCAGCGTCGATATGTGGTCGAGGCCGGACCTATGATACAGCGCGGCTATCAGCAGTGCTGGCAGCACGAGCCAGGGCAGGGCCGTCAGCGGCAGGACGTTCGTGAAGGCGACGAGCAGTATGGGCGAGAAAGCGAAGCCCAGGTTGCCGCCGGCCACATAGTACGACATGGAGCTGCCCATGTGCTCCGCCGGGGCGGTTCGGCCGACCAGCATGGAGCCCAGTGGGTGGAAAGCGGAGACGGCCAGGCCGGCCAGAGCGATGAGCAGGAACAGCAGCGGCTGGTTGTTTACGTAGCCGATGAGGCAGATGGTGATGCCGCCGAACGGGATGATGGGCAGCAGCAGCCGGCCCAGGTCGCGGCGGTCCATGATCCAGCCGAATACCGGCTGCAGCATGTTGCTCGTTATCGACTGGACCATGACGAGCAGGCCGGATACCGTCAGCGATATGCCGAGCTGCGGCATGATGATGGGCAGCAGGATCGGCAGGAAGTTGGCATAGAAATCATTGAGCAGGTGGCCACAGGCCAGCAGGGCCGTGGCATGTGGGATATTCTTCTTCATGCATGTACACCTTTCCAAAGAGGGGATTCGTCAGCCGAACAGGAACTGTTTCGCGAGGCCGAGCAGGAGGCCGCAGACGCCGGTCGCAGCCAGCATGCGGATGACGCCGACCTTGTACTTTATCGCGATGAGGGAACCGATCAGGACGATGATGCCGATCGGGTCGAAGGCGGTGATATCTTTCGGCCAGGTCTCCTCATTCCATACGGCGAGGGTGATGAAGGAGATGCCGGCCGAGCAGATGAGGGCCACGACGGCCGGGCGCAGTCCGTTCAGGACGCCCTTGATCGCGGCGATATCGCCATAGCGGAAGAACAGCTCGGCCAGCATGATGCCGATGATGACCGAAGGTGTACAGAAGCCGATGGTGGCGGCAATCGCTCCCGGCAGGGCGGCAATCTTCATGCCGGCGAATGTGGCGGCGTTTATGCCGATCGGACCCGGCGTCATCTGCGATATCGTGAAGATATCGATGAATTCTGACAGGCTCAGCCAGTGATAGGTATCGACGACACTGTCCTGGATGAAGGGCATGGAGGCGTAGCCACCGCCGACGCAGAAAAGGCCGATTTTGAAGAATTCCCAGTATAATTGCAGCAGTATAGTCATGGCGATGCCCTCCTCAGATGTTGTATTTGTCAGCGCGCAGCAGTATCAGGCCGACGATGCCGTCGATGATGATGAGCAGCATGATATTGACATCGTAGAAATAGTTGGCGATGAATGTAGCCGCTACGATGAGCAGCGGAATCAGCAGTTTGGCCCGGAACTGCTTGCGGAGCATCTTGATGGCGACATCGATGATGAGAGCCGTGGCACCGCACTGCATGCCCTTGAGGGCATAGCGCACGTACTGGTTGTCAGCGAACAGGTCATAGGCCACGGATATGATGGACAGCGTGATGAGCGGTGGCAGTGTCGTAGCCAGCAGGGCCGTGAGCGAGCCGCGCAGACCGGCCATGCGATAGCCCAGGATGACCGAGGTGTTCACGGCCATGACGCCCGGCATGGACTGGGCGATGGAGACGAGGTCCAGCGTCTCTTTGTCGTTCAGCCAATGGTACTCATCGACGAACTTTGCCTTCAGCAGGGGGATGATGACGAAACCGCCCCCGACCGTGAAGGCGCTGATCAGAAAGGTCGATTTGAAGAGCGTCCAGTAGAAATGAGGATAGTCACGTGCTACTGAGTGCAGGTCCTGATTCATAGATAGGTCCTCCTTCGGACTTTGAAAAAACTTTATCCGATGCTAAGGGCTATTTTCTAGCACCATTAGATGTAATCACTTCAATTAGTATATCATTTCAGCATAAAATGACAAGCATATTCATGAGATGCCGATAATGTCGGATATGTCTTGCAATTTACAGAATTTTCATATATAATGAATACATAATATTTAGCCGATGATGTAATGGAGGGGATAATCATGTTGCGTCCTATTAATCTGAATCTCCGTGAGAATGCTGAGAAGCGTCGGGACCAGATACTCGATGCTGCGGAGTCTATGGTCGATTTCTTTGGCAAGCAGGGGCTGCATGCGCCGCTGGGGCAGCTGCGGGGCGGTATGATGCCATTCCGCGTCGATGCCATAGAGACAGAGACGACGTATGAGATATTCGCTGAGTTGCCTGGTTTCCACAAAGACCAGATCAAGGTATCGTACGATGATAACAACCATCGCCTCAAGATTACAGCAGAACGCGAGGAGCCGGACATGTCAATCCGCTATATCTGCCATGACCGCCGCGCGGGCAGTTTCGAGCGCATTTTCGAGGTCGATGATATCGATACCGCTGGCACATCGGTCTCGCTCGAGGATGGCGTGCTGCATGTAGTGTTGCCCAAGGCCCCGGAGGAAGAGGCAAATACGGTGTTCGAGATCAAGTAAGACCAGCTTTGGACGAGGTCGGATATATCGCCGCCGGTTTTCAGCCTGCCTGAGAGCCGGCGGCTTTTTGCCAGTATTTTTTGTTCCATTAGAAGGATTTTTGCGGACTGTGGGGAAATACATAAGTATATGGATTCTATGGGAAGCAGGAGGAGATATTATGACCGATGATCAGGATTGGGTCACTTTCAAAAAGAAGCTCAAAAACAAGACAGACATCGACCTTGATTTATATAAAGAGCCCCAGATGAGACGCCGCATCGGCAATCTCGTGACGCGCAATAATGCGCACTCCTTCACGGAGTATTTTGACAGCGTGGCCCAGGACAAGGATGAGTTCGCGGCTTTCATCGAATATCTGACGATCAACGTGTCGGAGTTCTTCCGTACGCCGGAGAAGTTCGGCAAGCTGGAGACCGATGTCATACCGGACCTCCTGAAACGCTCGCCGAAACTGAATATATGGAGCGCTGGGTGCTCCATAGGTGCGGAGCCGTATTCGCTCGCCATCATCATGAAGGAGATGACGCCGAACGTGCATCACCGCATCCTGGCGACGGATCTCGACGTCGAGATACTGGCCAAGGCGAAGCGGGGCATCTACACGGATAATGAGATAAAGAGCATGTCGCCGGCGCGGCGCAGCAAGTACTTCGACAAGGTCGAGGGCGGCAAATACGCTGTCAAGCCGGAAATAAAATCCTGTATCGAGTTCAGGCGCCACAATCTGCTCAAGGACCCGTTCGAGAAAGGGTTCGACCTCATACTGTGCCGCAATGTGGTCATTTATTTCACCGAGGAAGCCAAGGACCAGCTCTATGCGCATTTCTTCGAGGCGCTGAAGCCGGGCGGTATATTGTTCGTCGGTGCTACTGAGGCCATATTGAATTTCCGCAAGATGGGCTATACGAGTTTCCAGCCGTTTTTCTATCAGAAACCGCTGCAATGACTATCCACTATCAGAGTCAGAGGGGGCGTGAGATATGTTAGCCAGTCCTACCGAGCAGTTGGATCGAGCCAGTCTCAGTTCCTTCCAATTGGAGCATTTGCGCCAGCAGGTGAAATGGGCGGGCGAGAAGAGTTCTTTCTATAAGGCGCGATTTGCAGCTGCCGGAGTGACATGGCAGGACATAGAGACCTTGGAGGATATACGCAAGCTGCCGTTTCTGACGATCACCGACCTGTATCAGGCACAGGCGGCGATGGACATCGTGACCCTGCCGCTCTCGGGCATGCTGCGCTACAGCCATTTCCAGCTCGAGGCAGGTGAGATCTCTCATCTGTATACGCCGGGGGATGTAGCGGCCGATGTGGAGATGATGCGGCGGGCCCTCGTAGCGGCTGGTGTGACACGGGCGTCGACACTGGGCGTGATGGGCGATATGGCGGACAGCCGGCTGCTCGATGTGCAGTATGCGGCGGAACAGCTCGGGGCCATGGTCATACCATTCGGTAAGTCGGAAAAGCAGCAGCTGTGGTATATGGAGCATGTGAGCATCGATGTGCTGGCAGGCACCGCCCAGCATATCATGCAGCTGATCATCCACATGCAGGCTACGGGGCATGATATCGCTTCCTGTCCCCTGACGAAAATCATCTGCCTGAATGGCAATGGCATACAGAACCCGTTGCAGAGCCATATAAAGACGCGGACGAGGACCGAGGTCTACAGCCTTTTTGCTCCCGCAGAGCTGGGGCTGGCAGGGATGCTTTATCCGTGCGAGGCACATAGCGGCCAGCATGTGCAGGAGGATTTCTACTATCCGGAGATCATCTCTTTCCAGGGCAGTGAGCCGATCGAAGAAACTGACGTGATGGGGGAGCTGGTCGTGACGACGCTGCAGGCGGAGGCCATGCCGATGATACGCTACCGTACGGGGCAGGCCGTCAGCTTGTCGGAGGATAAATGTAGCTGCGGACGCACGTTGCGGCGGGTAGTCACACCATTCAGCTTCATGTGAAATATTTTTTAGTGAAAGGAACTGCCATCGGGTGGTTCTTTTTGCTGTCAGGAGGAAATATGCGTTTCATACATACGTCGGACTGGCATCTGGGGCGCTATCTGCGCGGGAGGTCGCTGTTGGATGACCAGCGGGAACTGCTGCTGGATGAATTTCTGCCGCTGGTGCGGGATGAGGGCGCCGAAGCGGTCATCATCGCCGGTGATGTATACGACCGTGGCGTACCGCCGGCCGCTGCCGTAGAACTGTTCGATGAGGTCCTGCAGCGCCTGAACGAGGCCGGGGTGAAAGTGATCTATATCGCCGGCAATCATGACAGTGCGGCCCGCATCGATTTCGGACATGGGCTCCTGAGCCGTGCCGGTGTGTATGTCAGGGGCCGTCTGAATGGCCCGCAGCTGCCGCCCTTCGTGCTCGAGGATGAGTACGGGCCGGTATATGTGGCGCTGTATCCCTATGCAGAGCCCAGTCAGGTCCGGCTGGCGTTCCAGGGGACCATGCCGGACGAGGAACTGCATAAACTTGATTTCATACAGGCCAATGCTCTCATGGTTCAGGCTGGCAGGCGGGACATACCGGCTGGTGCCCGCACGATTGCGGTGGCCCATGGCTTCATCGCCGGCAGCCAGACGGCTGGCTCGGAGACGACGCTGCTGGTGGGCGGCGCCGACCAGGTAGCACCGTCTGTCTATGAAGGGTTCTCCTATACGGCGCTCGGGCATATCCATCGCCCTCAGCGGGCCGGGGCTGAGAATATCCGCTACAGCGGCTCGCTCATGAAATATTCGTTCGATGAATGGAAGGATGAGAAAGGCGTGCTGATCTGCGACATGGATGCGCAGGGGCAGGTCGGGATCAAAGCCTGCCCGCTGGCGGCACCGCATGATGTGCAGGTGGTCGAGGGCAGCCTGGAGGATATCCTGCATGATCGGGAGCATTATCCGGCCTCGGATGCCTATACGGCGGTGAAGCTGACGGACACCCAGGGCGGGCTCGGTCTCCGCGAACGCTTGCGCAGCGTGTACCCGAACATACTGGAACTGTCTTTGAATGTCCGGACGGAGCATCAGTCGCTGGAGTTCACGGGGCAGGAGATGGCGCACCGGTCAGCATTCGATGTTTTCGGCGATTTCTATCAGCATACGCGGGGGAAGGCCATGTCGCCGGCCCAGCAGGAGTTCATCCGCAGCGTCATGCATGACCTGCAGAACGGGGAGGGGCAAGAGGCATGAGAATACAGAAACTGAGCATGAAAGGCTTCGGTCCCTATATCGAGGAGCAGGAGCTCGACTTCACGTCATTGGGAGACAGCGGCCTTTTCCTCATCAGCGGCCCGACCGGAGCCGGGAAAACGACGATATTCGACGCGATCTGCTTCGCGCTCTATGGCTGCGGGGCATCGGAGGGGCGCGATACGAAGACACTCATGACGGTGGGCGGCGATATATCAGCCGATTGCCTCGTGGAGCTGACATTTAGTCTGGGCGATATGACCTGGCGTGTCAGCCGTCGGCTGCGCCGCAAGAAACGCGATAACTATGATGTGCTCGAGACGCCTCAGCATAAGGCGGAACTCTGCCAGCTCGATGCGGAGGGACACGAGGTCCGGACATGGACGCAGCCGAACAAGGTCACGGAGCAGATCAAGGCGCTGCTCGGCCTGGAGGCCAGCCAGTTCCGGCAGGTCGTGCTGCTGCCGCAGGGCGAATTCCAGAAGTTCCTGCGGGCGAAGGACAGCGACCGGGAGAAGATACTCAAGATATTGTTCGGCATGCAGCAATATACCGGTATCATGGACGAAATATCGGCCCGCAGCAAAGCCGCAGAGGCCGAGTGGAAGGATCGCCAGCAGGATGAACTGCGGCTCTATCAGGCGACAGGCGCGCAGGCCCGGATCGCCGAGTGGCGTCAGTCGGAGGAGGGCGTCGAGACACCGGACACCTATGTGGATGTCGAGCGGCTGGGGCGCTATGTCGATGAGCAGCGGCAGGCACTCGATGCTCTGGAGACCGAGCGGGCGGCACTGGAAGTGCTGGAGAAAAAGACCGGCGAGGAGCTCGAGCAGGGACGGCGCATACAGGAAAAATTCGACCAGCTGGCTCAGGCCCGGCAGAAGCTGCAAGAAAGCAAAGAGCTGCAAACGCAGCATAAGGTATGGGAACCGGCACTCGAGCGGGCGCAGCGGGCGGCTGCGCCGGAAATCGTGGAACAGGAGAAGCGTCGGACGGAGTCGCAGCGCAAGGCTCAGGAGCGACAGACGGAGCTGGAGCAGATCGTCGAAGCAGGCAAGAGCCTGGGGCAGGAAACACAGGCTGCCAAAGAAGCAGTAGATAAAGTCAAACAGGAAGAAGGACAGCGGCAGGCGGATAATCAGAGGCTGGGAGAACTGCAGCAGATTGAGAAGCAGGTCCGGGAACTGCCGGAGCTCGAGCAGTCGGTAAAGCAGGCTGAGGATGATCTGGGACCGAAACAGGAGAGGGAAAGCAAGCTGCGGGAGGCAGAGGAAAAAGCGGCGCAAACGCTGAAGCAGTACGAGGCCCGGGCTGACGAACTGCGCAGCCAGATACAGCAGGGGCTCGAGGCACAGACCCGGCTCGAGAAGCTGCGTCAGGTGCAGGAGGCGGTCCAGAAGCAGGGCGACGCGCAGGAAAAAGTCGCCGGTCTGCGTGAGAAGCACGATGCAGCAGTCAAGGCAGCGGCGGTAGCGCAACAGAGATATTCGAAGGAGGCCGACTACTACCAGAAGATCGACCATCTGGCGCATGAGGCCAGCGCGGCGCTGCTGGCGGCCGGACTCCAGCCCGGCGAGCCGTGCCCGGTCTGCGGCGCGACAGAGCACCCGCATCTCGCGGTCATGCAGGACGTGTGCGAGGCAATCGACAAGGCGGCACTGCAGAAGCAGCAGCAACAGGTGGAAAAAGCCAGAACCGAGGCGGAGCAGGCGCAAAAGGCATTGCAGGAATCGGAGGTGAAGCTGTCACAGGCGCAGAGTGAGCTCGATATATGGCAGGAGGCTCTGGAACAGCTTGGCGGCCCGGTCGCAGATATAGCAACAAAGGTGCAGCAGGCGGAAGCCCAGGTCCAGAAGGGGCAGGCCGCACAGCAGGAACAGGAGCAGCTGCTGCAGAAGCGGAAGAAACTGCAGCAGAGCAGTGAGGAAAGGCAGCAGGAGCTGAAGTCGCTGCAGGCAGAGATACAGAAGCTGGCTGCCGGACTCGAAGGCCTGAAAGGAAAGGCAGAACAGCTGCGCCGGCTGCTGCCGGAAGGAATCGAGGATGCAGCGGCCCTGCATGCGGTATGTGCAGAGAAAGCCCGTCAGGTCGAGCAGGAAGCTGCCGAGGCCAAGCGAGTTCAGCAGCATTATGAGGAGTTGTCGGCAGCTCTGGATAAGCAGAAAAGCAAATATCGAGATGCCAGGGCCGCGGCCAGCACGGAGCAGCAGCATGCTCGGGACGAGGCTGCAAAATTCACCCTGGCGCTGCAGGAAAAAGGCTTTGCGGATGAAAGCGACTATGCGGCAGCCCTGCAGGGGGAATGGCAGCGGGCGGACTACAGGGAGCAGATCGCCCGCCAGCTGCAGGCGGATGCGGAGCAGGTACGGCTGCAGGAACAGATGCTGCAGCAGAGCGAGGCAGCCGTAGATGGCCTGACGGCTCCGGACCTGCCGCGGCTCGAACAGACCGCGCGGCAGGCGAAGGCCGACCTGCTGAACGCTCAGGAGAATCTGGGCAAGGCCGACCATGCCCTGTCGACGCTGAGCCAGCAGCAGGAGCAGATCAGAAAGCTCGATGAGGAAGTGTCCGGCCTGCGTGAGCGGGCAGATATGATAACGGATCTGGCAGCGCTGGCCAATGGCCGGATTGCCGGCACGAACCGGCTGACGCTGTCCAGCTACGTCATGCGGGCCATGATGGATGACGTCATGAACGATGCCAACAGCCGGCTCAGCGAGATGACGCGCGGGCAGATCCAATTCCAGTACAAGGACGATACGGATGGGCTGAGCCTGCTGATATTCGATAATGTCAATGGTGAGCCGCGGCCGATCGCCAGTCTGTCCGGCGGTGAGACATTCCTGGCGTCGCTGGCGATGGCGCTGGGGCTGGCGGACGTCGTGCAGAACTATGCTGGCGGGCGTCATCTCGATACGATGTTCATAGACGAAGGCTTCGGTACGCTCGATCAGGAGACGTTGACCGTAGCGATGCGCGAGCTCATGAAACTGCAGCAGGAAGGGCGTCTCGTAGGGCTCATATCGCATGTCGAGGAGCTGAAGCGCAGCATACCTATGCAGCTGCGCGTGACGAAGGATCAGTTGCACGGCAGCCATGCTGAATTCGTGCAGGGCACCGCGGAGGATTGAGCGCAGGAGGGAAAGACCACATATGACAGCCAAACTTGATTTCATCGTCGGACGGGCTGGCACCGGCAAGACGTATCGCTGTATGCAGGCAATGCGGGAGCGCATGAGCAAGGACCCGCTGGGACCGGCTCTGATCATGCTCGTCCCAGAGCATATGACGTACCGGGCGGAGCGCGAGCTGGCTGCCAGTCTGCCGCAGCAAGGATTCCTGCGCAGCTACGTATTCGGCTTTCGCCGCTTCGCGCGGCAGATACTCATCGAGACCGGCGGGGCACGTCAGACGCGCGTCACGGACATCGGCCGGCGGCTCATCCTGCGGCGCATACTGGCCCATCATGGGCAGGATGGCGATCTGAGGGTGTTTGCCCGGGCGGCTCGTCAGCACAGCTTTACGGCGGATCTCGACGAGATGCTGAATGAACTCAGGACCTACCGGCTGACGCCTGAGGTGCTGCGCGAGGTGGCTGATGACCTGCCGGACAGGCGGCCTGGCAGCCGGCGCCTATCCGGCAAGCTGCAAGAACTGGCCCTGCTGAGCGAAGAGTTCCAGGCAGCTTTGAAGGAGCATGAGACGGCCAGCGAGGATATGATGACATTGCTGGCGCGGAAGCTGCCGGATGCGCCGCTGATGCGTGGTGCCGAGGTCTGGCTCGACGGCTTCGTGTTCTTCAATCCACAGGAGATCGAGGTACTGCGGACTCTGCTCCAATCAGCAGATGCTGTACATGTGAGCCTGACCATGGACGGGGTCTACCTCTCCGGTCAGCCGGTAGGCCTGCCTGATGAGCAGCCAGAGCTGCGGCTCGCAGACAATATGGCTGAGACCGGCCTGTTCGAGCGGTCGTACCGGACCATGCGCGAAATCTGCAACGTGTATGCCGAGCTGGTAGGCGCGCAGGCGAGACCGGCCGTATGCCTTTGCACACAGAATCGGCGGACGAATTCGGCCGAGCTGCGCTATCTCGAGACGGGACTGTTCGCGAGCGGCCGGCCCGTGGCACTGGAAGCATCGGTGCCGCCAGCAGGCAGCGGCAAAGAAACGACGAAGACTTCGACCACCTTGCCACCGGTACGCGTGGCGGCGGCGGCCAATCAGCGCCTCGAGCTCGAGGCTGTGGCCGCCGATATCCTGCGCCTGGCCCGCGAGCATGGCTATGCCTGGCACGATATCGGCATATTGCTGCGTGACCAGGACTCGTATGCCGAGATGGCACGCATGGTGCTGGCTGATTACGGCATACCGGTCTTTGATGAGGGGAAGCGGCCCAGTGTCCGGCATCCTCTGGCCGAGCTCGTGCGGGCAGCGCTGGCCGTGGCCTCGCAGGGCTGGGACTGCGATACGGTGGTGCGGGCCCTGCGCACAGGTTTCTTCCCACTGGAGCGCGAGGAAATCGACGAGCTCGAGAACTATGCGCGCGAGTTCGGCTTGCGTGGTCGCCGCAAGTGGACGAGACAGGATGCCTGGGACTGGTGGCGGCGATGGTCGCTGGATGATGCGGAACCGGATGAGCGGCAGTCCGCCTGGGCCGCGCATATCGATGCGCTGCGACGGACAGCGGTGGCACCATTACAACGGCTGGATGCAGCGCTGCATCGTCCGCTCAAGGATCAGGCGGGCAGGCGCCACTATGCGCCGAATACGGTGCGCGAGATAACGACGGCGCTATACGGATTCCTCATGGACCTGCAGGTGCCCGAGCACCTCGCGGAGCTGGCTGAGGCGGCGTACCAGTCGGACCGGTTGGCGGATGCTGCTGAGCATCGGCAGATATGGCAGGATATCATGGGGCTGTTCGATCAGATCGTCGAGGTCAGCGGGGATGAGATCATGTCGCTCAAAGACTACGAGCAGCTACTGGGCGAAGGCCTCGATGCCCTGCAGGTCTCGCTCGTGCCGCCAGGGCTCGATTATGTGACGCTGGCGGATTTCGATCAGAACAGCCTGATGAATATGAAGGCGATCTATATCGTCGGGGCCAATGATGGCATGATGCCGCGTTCCTTTAGCGACAAAGGACTGCTGACAGACGCTGACCGGCTGCATATCGGCGAGACGCTCGCCCAGCTGTCCGAGGCTGACGCCAGCCACCACTACAGCATCTCGCCGGGAGCCCGGGAGCGCAGCTTCGGAGAGAAGTTCCTGCTCTATCGCGGCTTTACCGAGGCGGCTGAATACCTCTGGGTATCGTACGCTCTCGCTGACAGGAACGAGGAAGGACTGCCGGTGTCACCGCTCGTGGGTCGCTTGCGGGCGCTGCTGCCGCAGGCGGAATTCTTCACCATACCGCTGGCCAGCATGGCGCGTCACGACGATCTGGCAGTGGCGGCACCGCGGCCGGCCATAGCAGGTTTGGCTACGGCGCTGCGCGGCGCCCGCGATCAGGGACTGGCGAGTATGCCGGATTATTGGCGCGACGTGTACGATTGGTCGTTAGAGCGCGAGCAGTGGCAGCGTCCGCTCGCGCTGGCACTCGATGGGCTCACGGCCCGGGCACCACAGGAGAAGCTGTCGCCGCAGCTGGCTCACCAGCTTTACCTGCGGGGAGGACGTCAGTTGCAGGGCAGCGTATCGCAATTCGAGAATTACCAGAAATGCCCGTTCCAGTACTTTGCCCGCTATGGGCTGAAGCTGTCGGAGCGGCATGAGTACGTCTACGATAACAGAAGTCTCGGTACGCTCATGCATGCGGTGCTAAAGGAGTACGGCGAGCGGGTGCGCGGTGAAAAACGTTTCGCCGGCCTCTGGCAGAACGTGCCGGAGGAGGAGCGCCGCAGTCTGTGCGGAGCCATCGTCGATGAGCTGGCACCGCGCCTGTCGGGGGATATCCTGTCGAGCCGTGCGAGCTATATGCATCTGAAGCACCGGCTGAAGGACATGGCGTTGCTGTCCATCAACCATCTCACGAGCTGGGCCGAAGTATCCGGCTTCCAGCCACTCTGGTTCGAGCAGAGTTTCGGCGGGCGCGGCGATGCCCAGATTACGCCGCTGGCGCTCGGCGATGGTGTCAGCTTGTCTTTCCGCGGGCAGATCGACCGTGTCGACCTGCATGCGAGTGGGAAGTACTATCTCGTCGTCGATTACAAGACGGGCAACCCGAAGATCAACCTGCTGCAGATCTACTACGGCTTGCAGCTGCAGCTGCTGGCTTATCTCTATGTGGCCCGCGAGCTCCTGCGCAATCGGCAGAAGCGGACAGTGCTGCCAGCCGGTATGCTTTATGCCGTACTGTGCTATGGGTTGAAAGGAGAAAACAAAGATCATGATCATGAGCTCAGCGAGGAAGAAGTGCGCAAGAAGCTCAATCAGGAGCTCCGCATGCCCGGCTGGGTACTGGCGGATAAGCAGCTGATCGAGGAGCTCGGGGCCCAGAATTTCCTGTACGTGAAAATAGATAAGGAAGATAAGCCTACGGCCATCGACAAAGGCCGCGTGAATAGTGCAGAGGAATTCGACCTGCTCATGGACTATGTCGAGTATATCCTGCGGCTCACGGGGCGCGATATACTTTCCGGTGACATAGCAGTGCGTCCTTTCCAGGATGAAAACACGATCACCGATTTAAAAATTGATGCCTGCAAATATTGTCCGTTCCTGCCGGTATGCCGGTACAATCCGGAGATACCGGGCTATGAGCACCGCGAATATGATGAGACGACAGAAGAGGAAATCGAGCAGAAGATGAGGACGATGACGGGCAGGGAGGACTTGAGCGATGAAATACACTGACGACCAGAAAGCGGCCATCGAGCAGCGCGATCACTCCATACTGGTGGCCGCAGCCGCCGGCTCGGGCAAGACGCGCGTGCTGGTGGACCGAATCGTGCAGCAGTTGCAGAATCGCGAGTTCGATGTCGATGAGCTGCTGGTCGTGACCTTTACGAAGGCGGCGGCAGCCGAGATGCGCCAGCGTCTCGAGAAGGGGCTGCGCGAAGCGCTGGCCGCTGCGGCGGACGAGAAGGAACGCGCCTATCTGGAACGTCAGATCGTGCTGCTGGGCGGCGCACATATATCGACCATGCACTCCTTCTGCAACCGTATCATAGCGGCTCATGCCGAGCTCACGGATATGGATTCGCGGACGCGGCTGGTGCGGGACAATGAGGGCGCGCTGCTGAAGCGCGAGACGCTCGAGAATCTGCTCGAGCAGCACTATGCGGCGGCCCAGGCTGACCCCGAGGCAGCGGAGAATCAGGCATTCCTCGACTTTGTCGACAGCTATGGCGACGCCGAGGGGGATGAGGATGTCTATCAGATCATCCTCTCGCTTTATGAGTTCGCCATGAATCAGCCGGCTCCGCGGGAATGGCTGGCGGCTCAGCGGGCATCCTACAGCTCAGATGATGCGCCGACCAGATGGCTCGCCCTGTACCTGGACAATATTTCGCGCCAGGTGCGGGATATCGCGACGGACTATGCCGGACTTCACATGGTGCTGCCGCGCGAGGCTGGACCAGACCTGCATCAGATGTGGGAGCCCTATCGCAGCGTGATCGAACAAGATATCGAGAGCATCGAACAGGTGGCGGGAAGCATTCAGACAGCAGCCGACCAGGTGAGAAAAGCGTCAGCTGAGGACCTCGAGGCAGCATGTGCGGCGCTGAGCAAGCTGACGCCCACGTATCAAAAATTGAAAGCGGATCATAAGCCGCTGAAAGAGCAGTATCCGGAGCTGAGGAAAGAATTCGATTCACGGCGAACGGCACTGAAGAAAAAATACAAGGATAAAGTGCAAGCGAAACTGGACCTGTCGCCGGCAGGGCTCAAACATTCCTTCGCCGTGACCGCTGAACTGATTGGTACCTATACCAGCCTGACTGCTGAATTCATCGATGCCTACAGCCAGGTCAAACGTGAGCGCGGGCTGCATGATTTCAATGACCTCGAGCAGCGGACGCTCGATATCCTTTGCGCGGACCGATCCGGTCTCATCGAGCAACCGCCGCGCTATGAGCGCACAGAGACGGCTCGGGAGATTGCGGCCGGCTTCAAATCCATCATGCTCGATGAGTATCAGGATACGAACGGAGTGCAGGAAGCCATCGTGAATCTCATAAACCGCCCGGACAATGTATTCCAGGTAGGCGATGTGAAGCAGAGCATCTATGGGTTCCGGCATGCCGAGCCAAGGCTGTTTCTCGAGAAATACAACAGCTACCCGCTAGAGCCGGGGGAGCATGATGTGCAGCAGCTCATAACGATGCGGCAGAATTTCCGCAGCCGCGCCTGCGTACTCGGCCCGATCAACAAGATATTCGACCAGATCATGACACGGTCAGCGGTCGATATCGAGTACGATGCCCAGAACAAGCTGTATGCGGGATTCGAATATCCCGAGCCGCCGGCGGGCGTGAAGACATTGGCCGGTCCGGCCGAGCTCGCCATCGTGACGAATGAGCTGGTCCATGTGGCGGAGAAAGAAAACGGAGAAGAAGAACCGGTGGCCAGGACGGGCAAGAAGGCCAGTCATGGCGAGCTTGAGAACCTCTATATCGTGCAACGCATCCAAGAGCTCATGCGGGGCGGATATGCCGTGTACGATCCCGATTCGCCGCTCAGTCAGGACGGCTACCGGTCCCTGCAGTATCGCGATATCGTCATCCTGCAGCGCAAGCGCGATCCGGAGCTCCTGGAGGCATTGCGGACGGCCAGCATACCGGCCTATGCGAGCAGCGACACGGGCTATTTTGAGGCGCAGGAGATACAGACGATGATGTCGCTCCTGTACATCATCGATAATGCCCGGCAGGATATACCGCTGGCAGCGGTACTGCTGTCACCTATCGGTGGATTCACCTCGTCTGAGCTGGCGGAGATCAAAGTAGCTGCCGGGCAGGCGGCACAACCGGCAGCTGCTGATGATGAGCAGTCGGTAGCAGTGACAGATGACAGCTTCTTCCAGCTCATCGAAGAGTTCGCGGAGCAAAGCTCTGCAGCAGATTCGGCACAGGATGACTTGCGCGAGCGCGTTTGCGGATTCCTCGGGCGGTTGGCTGGTTGGCGCGACTATGCCGGCCGGCACAGCGTGCCGGAGCTCCTGTGGAATCTCTATCGCGAGACGGGATACTACGACTATGTGGGCGGCCTGCCGAGCGGACTGCTGCGTCAGGCCAATCTGCGCATGCTCATCGATAAGGCAGCCGAGTATGAGGAGACCAGCTTTTCCGGTTTGTTCCATTTCCTGCGCTACATCGATACCATGCAGAAGCGCAATACCGACCTCGGTGCGGCCCGCACGCTCAGCGAGGGGGAGGATGTCGTGCGCATCATGACCATCCACGCTAGCAAGGGGCTCGAGTTCGCTGTCGTCATACTGGCAGGCATGGGGAAGCAATTTCCTTATATCAGCAAGTCGCCAAAGGAAATCTACCCAGTGCATCAGAAGCTGGGCATCGGTGCCAGTGTGTCTGTGAGCACGGCCGGTGTGCGGCAGAAATTCCATACCATTACCTGGCAGGTCGTGCATGATGCCTTGGACCGTGACAGCCTGGCCGAGGAAGAGCGCCTGCTCTATGTCGCGCTGACCCGGGCCCGCGAGAAAATCATCATGGTTGGCTCGGTAAAAGGAGCGGACGATGATGCTGAGGAAGGCAGCAGGGGGCGTAAGGCGTCGCTGAGGAAAAAAATGGGGGAATGGTGCCAGAATGTCGCCATGAGCCAGGTGCAGCTGCCGGATGCCAGTATCGGAAAGGCAAAATGCATGCTGGACTGGGTAGCTATGGCTGCAGCCCGCGACACCGGCGGCAATGAACTGCGCGAGCTGGGCAGGGCAGGCGAAAGCGCCGCTGCAGCAGCCATTGATGAGATGGAGCCGGATGGCGATATCCTCGTGCAGGTCATCGATCCGAGCGGCATCGCGGACTCCGGGACTGATGCGGCGGAGGATGAATGGCTCGATCGGATCATGCACCGCGAGAAGCTGCCGGAGAGCTCTGCAGCAGACAATATACGGCGGATCCTTGACTGGCAGTATGACGACCATGGTCTCACGACAGCAAAGACGAAAGTCACCGTGACCGAGCTCAAACGGCAGGTCAGTGGTGAGGACAATCCGGATACGCAGATGCCGTCGACGCTGCTGATGCCGCTGCCTGAGGAGGCGGCGCACATGACACCTGCCGGGGACAGCGAGCACCACATCGAAGTTGCTGATTTCGCTCGGCCGGCCTTCCTGCAGGAAGATCGGAAGCGTCTGACCGGCGCCGAGCGCGGCACGCTCATGCATTCGGTCATGCAGCATATCGACCTCGCGGGCGACCTGAGTACCGCCGGCCTGCAGCAGCAGATTGCCGGACTGGAGCAGAGCAGCGTGCTGCTGCCCGGCGAGGACCGGGTCATCAATGTGCCGGCAATCGCGGCGTTCTTTGCCAGCGAGCTCGGGCAGCGGCTGCTGCGAGCCCGGCGCATCTGGCGCGAGCTGCCGTTCAGCCAGTTGCTGCCGGCAGCGGAGTTCTTCCCGGACGTACAGGACCAGTCGGCCCGCACGTTCCTGCAGGGCGTTATCGATGTCTTGTTCGAGGATGAGCAGGGGCAGCTCGTGCTCGTCGATTACAAGACGGACCGCCGGACGGATGATGGCACGATGCGGCGCCGCTATGGGAAGCAGATCCAGCTTTATGCGGCGGCTGTGGAGAGCATCACCGGCCGCGAGGTCGCCGAACGCTACATCTACATGTTTTCTACGGGCCGTGTGCTGGCTTTCCCCCGGACGCATGTACTTGACGATACCGGTAAATAGCGGTATGCTCTAATAACGAGGCATTAGTACAAAAATTACAAACATCAAGGTGGCAGAATAAATGGATATCTCACTCCAGACATTGGAAAAACGTTTTCGCGATTACATAAGTTTCGACACGCAGTCCGACGAGAATGAGACGGAGAAATTCCCGAGCACGCCGGGGCAGAAGGTATTTGCCAAGCATCTGGCAGAGGAGCTCACGAGCCTGGGCCTGACGGACGTTTCGCTCGACGATCATGGCTATGTCATGGCTTCGCTGCCCGCGACCGATGGAGAGAGCGCAGCGGCACCCGTAGTGGGCTTCATATCCCATATGGACACGAGCCCTGATGCTGCGGGCGGTCCGGTCAAGGCGCGGCGCGTGGAGTACGAGGGCGGCGACATCGTGCTGAACGAGGATGCTCCGGGCTTCGGCCGCGTCGTGCTGTCGCCGCAGGATTTCCCGGAGCTGGCCGACTACGTCGGGCAGCCCATACTGGTGACGGACGGCACGACGCTGCTCGGTGCCGATGACAAGGCCGGCATCACGGCCATCGTCAGCGCCGCTGAGTATCTGTTGCAGCACAAAGAGCTCAAGCATGGTACGATCAAGCTGGCATTCACGCCGGAGGAGGAGACCGGCCGGGGCGTCAAGTATTTCGATGTCGATAAGTTCGGGGCTGATTTCGCCTATACGGTCGATGGCGGGGCGCTGGGCGGCCTCGAGTATGAGAACTTCAATGCGGCCAATGTGAAAGTCACGTTCCACGGCCGCAGCGTGCATACGGGCGACGCCAAGAACAAGATGAAGAATGCCCTGACGATCGCCAGCGAGTGGCAGCAGATGCTGCCGGCGGGCGAGCGTCCGGAGTACACCGAGGGGCACGAGGGATTCTTCCATGTCCATACCTTGCAGGGGAATGTCGAGACGGCCGTCATGGGCATGCTCATCCGCGACCATGACCGGGCGAAGTTCGAGCAGCGCAAGCAGTATCTGACGGACATGGCGGACCTGCTCAATGCCAAGTATGGCGCGGGCACGGTCGAAGTCGATGCCAAGGATGTCTACTACAATATGCTCGAGAAAATCAAGCCGCATATGGAGCTCGTGGAGCTCGCGCGTCAGGCGATGCGCGAGGCCGATGTGGAGCCGGCCGAGCTGCCCATCCGCGGCGGCACGGATGGGGCTATGTTGTCCTGGAGAGGCCTGCCGTGCCCGAATCTCTTTACAGGTGGCCTGAACTATCACGGCCGCTATGAGTATCTGCCGCTGCTGTCGCTGCAGAAGGCGGCTGCGGTCGTGCTGAATATCATGATGCATACGGACGAACTGCATAAATAATTTTGATCTGGAGGAATGGCGCAATGGCGTTATTGGATATAAAGAAGGCTGGCGATCCCATACTGAAGGAGGTATGCGAACCGGTCGGGCATGTCGACAAGAAGCTCAAGCGGCTGCTCGATGATATGGCGGAGACGATGTATGCCAACGACGGCGTAGGCATCGCGGCCCCGCAGGTCGGTGTGAAGCTGCGCATGGTCGTCATCGACTGTCAGGACGATGTCGGACTGGTCGAGCTCATCAATCCGGTCATAACGATGCGGGAGGGCGAGGCCGTCGATACCGAGGGCTGCCTCTCGGTACCGAATATATATGGCGAAGTCAAGCGCGCGGCCAAAGTGCGCGTCGAGTACGTCAACCGCTATGGCAAGAAACGCCAACTCACGGCTACCGGCCTGTTGGCGCGCTGCATCCAGCATGAGTGCGACCATCTCGAGGGACAGCTGTTCATCGATATCGCGCAGAACATCCATCCGGGCACGCAGAAGTGAGGTGACAGCATGAGATACAGAGTTGTATTCATGGGGACACCGGAATTCGCCGTGCCCTGCCTGGAGGCACTGGTCGGAAGCGAGCTGACGGAAGTCGTCGGCGTCGTGACGCAGCCGGACCGTCCGCGCGGCCGCGGCCAGCATCTCGTGCCATCACCGGTCAAGGAATGTGCCGTGCAGCATGGTCTGCCGGTCTATCAGCCGGAGAAGATCAAGGCTCCCGAGGCAGTGGCGCAGCTGCGGCAGTGGCAGCCGGATCTCATCGTCGTCGTGGCCTTCGGACAGATCCTGTCGCAGGAGGTCCTCGATATCCCGCCACAGGGCTGTGTGAATGTCCACGCCTCGCTGCTGCCGCGCTATCGCGGTGCGGCACCGATGCAGCGCTGCCTCATCGATGGCGAGACGAAGACCGGAGTCACGACGATGTACATGGATGCCGGTCTCGATACCGGTGACATGCTGCTCAAAGCCGAGCTGCCGCTCGGCGAGGACACGACGCTCGAAGAGGTCCATGACCAGCTGAGCGCCATGGGGGCCAGACTGCTGATCGAGACGATCGCGAAGATGCAGGACGGCACATTGCAGCCGGTACCGCAGACGGGCGAGTCGAACTATGCCCGCATGTTGACGAAGGAGACCGGTCATATCGACTGGTCGAAGACAGCGAGCGAAGTGCACAACCTCGTGCGCGGGCTGAACTCCTGGCCGGGAGCCTACACGTTCCTGAACGGGAAGAAATACAAGATATGGCGCACAAAGCACACGGGAAAGGCCGTACCGCAGGACACGGCACCGGGGACCATCGTGTGTGCCGACCGGAACAGCGGCCTGCTCGTCGCTGCGGCAGATGAGTTGCTGGAGATCACCGAGCTGCAGGCTCCGGGAAAGAAGAAGATGCAGGCAGGAGATTATCTGAACGGCCATGGCATAGAGCTGCCGGCGGCGTTCGAGTCGTGATCTCCGGCCAGCGATGTTTCATACAGGGTTGACAGAGATATGACTACTGCTGATACTGCTATAAAGAAGGGAAAGCCGGTGAAGGTCTACCGGCAGAAGCGGGCGAAGAAGCGGCTCGTGCTGGGCCTGCTCGCGCTGGCGATATTCATAGCGGCATTGCTTCTGGCTGGCATCTGGTATGTGCTGCAGCCGGGGCTCGAGCGCATCGCGGCACCGCTGCCGCTGCTCGTGGGGGCGGTTTTCGCCCTGCTGGTGCTGCTGGCAGCGGCGGGCTGGATCAATACCATATTCATCATCAAAGGCTGGCCTGCGCTGAGCGTCCTGTACGGTCAGACCTATCATCTGATCAATATGCTGTTCCCGCTGGCCGTGCGCCTGGGGCGGCTGTTCGGCATCACGCGCCGCCAGCTGGAGGGCTCGTTCATCGCCGTCAGCAATGTATTGTTCCAGCGTCGCGGACTGCGCGTGCCGGCGAACCGGCTGCTCGTAGTCACGCCGCACTGCCTGCAGCTGGCCTCGTGCCCGCGCAAGATTACGCGTGACCCGCACAACTGCAAGCGTTGCGGCGGATGCGATATCGGCACGCTGGTCACGATGGCTGACGAGATGGGGTTCCATTTCTTCGTGGCCACGGGTGGCACGCTGGCCCGGCAGATCGTGCGCGATACGAGGCCGCAGGCCGTGCTGGCCATCGCGTGTGAGCGCGACCTCATGAGCGGCATCCAGGACGTATATCCGCTGCCGGCCGTAGGCGTGCTGAATATCAGGCCGAACGGGCCCTGCTACAATACGCATGTCGATATCGATGAATTGAAAGCGGCCCTGGCGGCCATCATCGAGCCGGCGGAACCGGCATCCGTGACCGCTGCGTCTGAGGAGAAAACAGATACAGGAGAGGAAAAGCGAGCATGACAGATAAAAGGCAGCCGCACCGCCGTGCATCGGGCCCCGTGCGTCAGCGCCGGCCACGGCCCCGGCGGGATAAGGCGCGCGAACTGGCCCTGAGCGTACTGCGCGAAGTCCATGAAAACGACGCCTATGCCAATGTGGCACTCGTGCGCGCGCTGCGCGATCTGCCGGAGGACAGGGCTCTGAGCGATATCGACCGGCGCTTTGCCACGGAACTCGTCTATGGCGTTGCCAAGGCGGTGGGGACGCTGGACTGGATTATGGCGCACTATGTCAAGCGGCCGCTCGAAAAACTCGATCCGGTCGTGCGCGAGATCTTGCGGCTCGGGCTGTACCAGCTGTTCTATCTCGATGCGGTGCCGCCCTCGGCGGCCTGCAATACGTCTGTAGAGCTCGCCAAGCATCATGCTCATGCGGGAGTGGCCGGCTTTGTCAACGGCGTACTGCGCAGCGCGGTCCGCGAACCGGAGCGGGCCGCTTTCCCGACCGGAGCAGAGCACGCCGTCGAGCGTATGGCGCTAGAAAAGCAGCATCCGCTCTGGCTCGTGCAGCGCTGGGTGGAGCAGCTCGGCTATGAGGAGACGAGCGCGCTCTGTGACAGGGACAACGAGCCGGCGCCGCTCTGCCTGCGGACGAATACGCTGCGCACGAGCCGTACTGAGCTGCTGACCGTGCTGCAGGAAGCCGGTTGCGAGGCGGAAGCATCGCAGTGGGCGCCGGAGGGCATCCTGCTGCACCAGCATGGCAGTCTCGACAGTCTCGCACCGCTGCAGCAGGGGCTGGCCCAGGTGCAGGATGAGGGCTCCATGCTCGTGGCGCATGTCGTGGATCCCCAGCCAGGGGAGCGCGTGCTGGACTGCTGCAGTGCGCCGGGCGGCAAGACGACCCATATGGCTGCCCTCATGCAGAATCAGGGCGAGATTACGGCACTCGATATCTATGATCACAAGCTGCAGCGCGTGACCGACAATGCGGCCCGCCTCGGCATCGATATCATAAAGACCGTCCGGCTCGATGCGCGCGAGGCGGGCGACCGCTATGCCGGACAGATGGACCGGGTGCTGGTCGATGCGCCGTGCTCGGGGCTCGGCGTCCTGCGGCGGCGGCCCGATGCCCGTTGGCACAAATCGGCTGTGGAGATCGAGGCCCTGCCGTCGCTGCAGTCCGCGATACTGGACAGCGCCGCGCAGGCCGTCCGGCCGGGCGGTGTGCTGGTCTACAGCACCTGCACGATCGAACCGCAGGAAAACAGCGCTGTCGTCGAGGCTTTCCTGGCCCGGCATCCCGAGTTCACGTTGGAGCCGGTCGGCGGCTGCCTGCCGGAGAGCCGGCGGGAGGAGAAGATGCTGCAGCTTTATCCGCAGCGCGATGGCACGGATGGATTCTTCATCGCGCGCATGAGACGTAAGGTGTGAAATAAATGCAGGATTTATTCGGAATGTCCCTGCCTGAGCTCCAGTCTGTGATGCTCGAGGCCGGCGGGCAGAAATTCAGGGCGAAGCAGCTGGCAGAATGGCTCTACAAGCGGGGAGCTCATGATTTCGCGGCCATGAATAATATGCCCAAAGCGCTGCGGGAGCAGTTGGCTGCCAGCTATACGATCGGGCGTCCGCGCATCATCAGGCGTCAGGATTCGGCCAATGGTGAGACGACCAAGTATCTGCTCGAGTTCGCTGATGGCACTGCGATCGAAACCGTGCTGATGCGGCATGACTATGGCAACAGCGTCTGTGTGTCGACGCAGGCCGGCTGCGCCATGGGATGCTCGTTCTGCGCATCCACCCTGCATGGCGTCGTCCGCAATCTGACGAGTGGCGAGATACTGGCCCAGGTAGTCGCGATGAACGACCTGCTGCGGGACGAGGAAGGCAGCCATGTGAATACCATAGTCGTCATGGGCTCGGGGGAGCCGCTCATGAACTATGAGGAGCTGCTGCGCTTCCTGCATCTGGTACATGAGCCGTATACGCTCGGCCTGAGCTACCGCAATATCACGGTGTCCACCTGCGGCATCGTGAACCGGATGTACGATCTGGCGCAGGAGGGCATCCCGATATCGCTGTCGCTGTCCCTGCACGCGCCGAATCAGCCGCTGCGTGAGCATCTGATGCCGATTGCGAAGAAGTACGACATCAAGGAAGTCGTAGCAGCCGCCGATCACTATGCCCGGCAGACGGGCCGGCGCGTGACCTACGAGTACATACTCATCGACGGGGTGAACGATCTCGAGGAACATGCCCGCGAACTGGCCCGGCTCGTGCAGGGGCAGCTCGCCAGCGTGAACCTCATCCCGATCAACCCCGTCGCCGAGCGCGGATTCAACCGGCCGTCGGCCGAACATGTGCAGCGTTTTGCCGCGGTGCTGTCCGGCTACGGCGTGAATGTGACCGTGCGGCGCGAGATGGGGGACGACATCCAGGCGGCCTGCGGCCAGCTGCGCAACCGGCATCTGCAGGACAAGGCAAAAGGCTAGAACGAATATTGTTTCACAGAGCTGTGAAAAAATGCATCAGGCATTGACCACAGCTCTGTTTTACTTCATAGTCCCTGTGTTGATAAAGGTGCCCTGTGATGCTATAATATTGAGATGGTAGTCTGAAATCAAACTGCAGGTACGAAGGAGGAGAGGAGCATGGGCCTCGATAGGCTGGAATCCTTCCTCGAGAATAATATAGAAGGATTCTTCAATCGGAAGTTCGCCAGCAATCTGGAGCCGGCAGAACTCATGAAAGGTATAGAGAAGGAAGTCACGCGTCAGGCGGCGCGGGACAAGGAGCATCGTGGCATCGCCAACCGCTATGAGTTCCAGCTCAGCGCGGATGACTATAAGCGGCTGTGCTCGGACCGGCTGGAAAATGATTTGCTGACCGAGCTCGAGCGGCAGATCATCCTGGCGGATTCCTCAGCCGAGGGGCGTCTCTCGGTCGTATTGAAGGAAAACGCGGGCCTGACGCGCGGCTCCTACGAGCTCAAGGCCAATTTCGCTGTCGAGGATGTGGCTGAGGCGGCGGATCAGGAGCATCCGCATACGCTCGTGCTCGAGCGCCACAAGCTGACGGCTGACCGGCCACTGAACCCGCCGCTCGAGCATTATCCGGCGTCGCTGACAGTCGTCGAGGGTCCGGATCTCGATGCGTATCTCGAGCTCGGCGAGCGCAACGTCTATATCGGGCGCTTGTCGAAGAACGAGTTCATACTGACGGATACGAATGTTTCACGCCTGCATGCGTGGGTATCCTACGAACATCACCGCCATTATATCAATGACGCTCAGAGCACGAACGGTACGTTCGTCAATGATGAGCCCATCTCCGGTCCCTGCCTGCTGCAGGCCGGGGATGAGATTCGGCTCGGAGAAACGATTCTTTCCTATGAGGTGATTTGATGTCTATAGTCCTGAAGGTCGTTCGCGTGGCCCTGGAATATGGCATGCTGCTCTGGCTGCTCTATTTCGTGGCCCGCATAGCCGCACGGCTCTTCGGCGAGGCCAGGGCGGAGGCTAGGCAGAACCGGAAGCCGGAGACGCGTCAGGATGAGGCCATACTGACCGTCGTGGAGGCGCAGGAGAAGGAACTGGCCGGGCGGCGCTTTGCATTCGGGCGCGAGATCAGCATCGGACGCGGGGCGGAGAACGATATCGTCATACCGGAGGCTTTCGTGTCGCATCACCATGCGGTGCTGTACCGGCACGGCAGTCAGTATGTCATCGAGGATCTGGGCAGCCGTAATCACACCTACGTCAATGATCACATGCTGACCGGCAAGGCTTATATCCGGCTGGGCGATATCGTGCGCATCGGCATGGTCAGTTTGCGGTTTGAGAGGTAATATATGTTGAAAGTATATCAGGCTACAGATGTTGGCTGCGTGAGAACGAATAACGAGGACAGTCTGCTCGTATGCTCCCCGGCTGTATATGGCGTGGCCGATGGCATGGGAGGCTGTGCCGGCGGGGAAGTGGCCAGCCGCCTGCTCGTCGATACCGTGGAGAGCAAGCTGACCCCCTACGCACCGGAGGACATCGGCGAGGCGGAACTGGCAGATGCCATCCGGGCGGGCAATGAAGCCATATTGGCGCGGGCCCAGTCCGAGCCGCAGTACAAGGGGATGGGCACGACAGCCACGCTGCTGCATGTCATCGAGCAGCCGGCTGACGAGCCGGGGGCAGCGGCCGAAGCCCGCTGGGCTCATGTCGGTGACAGTCGTCTCTACCTCATCCATGGGGCGGAGATGGAGCAGCTCACGCGCGATCATTCGTATGTCGAGGAGCTCGTGGCTCAGGGGACGATCACGGAGCAGGAGGCGCAGTCTCATCCGCAGCGCAATCTACTGACGCGGGCCGTCGGCGTCGATCCTGACATCGATGTCGACACCGGTCATACGGAGCTGGCGGCGGGGGATATCCTGCTGCTGGCCACGGATGGTCTGACGAAGCTCGTGAGCCCGCAGGCCATAAAGAATACCCTGACACATTGCGTGGCTCAGGGTGACGGCGCAGCGGAGCTGATCCGTCAGGCGCGCATCGCGGGCGGCACCGACAATATTACGGCAGTGGTGGTGGTCTTGGAATGAGATTGTTCAAGGCACCGGCAGCGGCGGCCCTGATACCGCCGCAACGGCTCAATCGCATACATAACTGGCGGCTGTTGCTGGCTGCCTGGGGCCTGCTGCTCTGCGGCCTGATGATCATCGTCATAAAGACGGATAACGCAGCACTCACGGGCAAGCTGTCCCTGCAGAGCTTTGCAATCGGCGGCAGCTATACCTATATATTCTGGATGGCGGCAGTAATCGTGCTGGCCGCGGGCATCCAGCTCATACTCATCCGGCGCCAGCAGGATACATTCCTGTTCCCGCTCGTCCTGATGCTGGCAAGCGTGGGACTCTGTGAGATCGCCCGGCTCAAGCCGGCGCTGCTGGCCCGGCAGTTCGAGTGGTTGTTCCTGTCGATGCTGGCCCTGCTCGTCGTCATGCGCCTGTGGCCGAAGATTCATGAATGGCTCGAGTACCCTTATATCCTCGGCGTCGTCTGCATCGTGCTGCTGGGCCTGCCGCTCATTTTCGGCACGGAGATCGGCGGCAGCCGCAACTGGATCGTATTCGGTCCGGTATCGCTGCAGCCCTCGGAGTTCGGCAAGCTGCTCATCATATTCTTTCTGGCGGCCTACCTGTCAGATCACCGGCGGGTGCTGACGCTTCCGGCGCATCGCTTCCTGCTGCTGCAGCTGCCGCCGCTGCGCTTCATCGCACCGCTCATTACCATATGGGGCTTTTCGGTGCTGATGTTCGTCGTCGAGCGCGATCTCGGCTCGGCGTTGCTGTTCTTCGGCATGGCCGTATTGATGACCTATATGGCGACGGGCAGCAAGTCCTATGTATTCCTGGCATTGTCGTTCTTCGGACTCGCGGCGGTCATCAGCTACATGGCCTTTGCCCATGTCCGGGTGCGTTTCAATATATGGCTGGATCCCTGGCAGGACCCGAATGGCATGGCCTATCAGGTCGTCCAGTCGCTGTTCTCATTCGGCACTGGTGGCGTATGGGGCACGGGGTTCGGCTTCGGACATCCGGGATTCATCCCCGAGGTTCATACGGACTTCATCTACGCGGCGATTGCGGAGGAGCTCGGCCTCATAGGTGCTTTGATGGTGCTGCTGTGCTATGTGCTGTTCTTCTGGCGGGGCATACGTCTGGCGCTGTCGCTGCGCAGTGAGCCGGATGCCCTGCTGGCAGCCGGAGGGGCGACCCTCATGCTGCTGCAGGCGTTCATCATCATCGCCGGCGTTACGAAATTCCTGCCGCTGACCGGTATCACCCTGCCATTCGTGAGCTATGGCGGCAGTTCGCTGCTGTCAGGCTTCATCCTGCTTGGCATCCTGATATCGCTGAGCGGCGAATCACACGCGAATACTACTAAGGAGCCTTTCGATGGCTGATTGGAAACTGAGGCGGCAGATCCTGCGGGCAGCGTGTTTCCTGCTCGTCCTGACAGGATTGCTGGCCGTATATATCGTATATCTGACGACCTGGGACGCCGATTCCCTGGCGGAAAATCCGCTCAATGCGCGGACAGCAGCTGCCCGTGCCGATATCTGGCGGGGCTCTATCATAGATGACAAAGGAAATGTATTGGCCGAGACCGGCAGTGACGGACAGCGCCGCTACCCCTATGGCGAGGTCATGGCGCCCGTCACGGGCTACAACGGCGATAAGATCGGCAGTGCCGGCATAGAGGCCCATGCGAATCGGGAGCTCCTGGGCCTGACGGCTGATATGGGGCGCCTCGGACCGCTCTCCCAGCTGCTGCAGGCTGATCGGGGCAATGATGTGCACCTGACCATCGATGCCGATGTCCAGCAGGCTGCCTATAAGGCCCTGCAGGGACGCAAAGGCGCGATCGTCGTGCTCGATGCCAATACCGGCGGTGTCATTGCCATGGTCAGCCAGCCGTCGTATGATCCGAATAACATCGAATCCGAATGGAAGGCATTGAGCCAGGCCGAGAGCAGTCCGCTCCTGAACCGGGCCGTGCAGGGGCTTTATCCGCCGGGCTCGACGATCAAGCCGCTCATAGCGGATGAGGCTCTGTCGACCGGTACGGTCACCGAGTCCGATACCTTCGACTGCACGGGAGCGCTCGATGTCGGCGGCGGTCAGACGATAAAGGACAGCAGCGGCGAAGTCCACGGCCGTCTGAATATCAAGGAAGCTGTAGCGGAATCCTGCAACTATACCTTCGGTACGATCGGCATGCGCCTCGGTGATGAAAAGCTCAAGGACGCGTTCCACCGTTTCGGCTTCGATCGCGAGATTGGCGGCGATGTGCTGATGACGAAGTCGCATCTGCCGGAATTCGGCAAGCTGGGCCGCGGCGATCAGGCACAGACAGCCATCGGCCAGTCATCGCTGCTCGTCACGCCGATGCATATGGCGCTGCTGGCGGCGGCGTTTGCCAATGGCGGCACGATCATGAAGCCGTACCTTATCGACAAGGTGGTGACGCCGGGCGGCATGACCATAGCGGCGACAAGTCCGACCGCGTGGCTGACCGCCACGACGCCAGATATGGCAGCCCGCATCGAAAGCTACATGGCCGGCGTTACCGACCATGGCACCGGCACCGCGGCCAAGGTGAGCGGCATCACGGTCGTCGGCAAGACAGGGACGGCCGAGAATTCGTCCGGCAAAGAACATGCCTGGTTCATCGGCTCTGCCGAAGTTGGCGGCCGACGGGCAGCATTTGCTATAATAGTAGAAAACGGCGGCAGCGGCGGACGCATAGCAGCGCCGATCGCTCGCCGGATCATAGAAGCTCTGAACAAGAAGTAAGATGCGAGAGAAAGACCAAATCCGACAGCATCTAACGACACATGGCATATGTCAGGAGGATGAAAATGATACAGCGTGTACTTGACCAGCGCTATGAGCTCATCGAGAAAGTGGGCGTGGGCGGAATGGCAGATGTGTACCGGGCCCGGGATCAGCTTCTCGACCGTCCGGTAGCGGTGAAGATACTGCATGATCAGTTCAAGAGCGATACGGAATTCATCGAGAAATTCCATCATGAGGCCCAGGGCGCGGCGAAACTGTCGCATCCGAATATCGTGAACATATACGATGTCGGCGAGAGCCAGGGCGAGCATTATATCGTCATGGAATATGTGCCCGGCAACACGCTGAAGGAGTATATTCGCGAGAAAGGCCATCTCGAGCCGGCGGAGGCCATGCATATCGCGCGCGAGATCGCATCGGCACTGGCTCATGCGCATGCGAACAATCTCGTGCACTGCGATATAAAGCCGCACAATATCCTGATGATGCCCGGCGGCGATATCAAGGTGGCCGATTTCGGCATCGCACGGGCGGTCACGGAGTCGACGATGACCTATTCCAGCAATGTCGTCGGGTCGGTGCATTACTTCTCGCCCGAGCAGGCCAAGGGCACGCTCATCACGCCGAAATCCGACGTGTATTCGCTCGGCATCGTCATGTACGAGATGCTGACGGGCTCGCTGCCATTTACAGGCGAGACCCCGGTCAGCGTGGCTATGAAGCAGCTCCAGGAGGAGCCAAAGCCGCTGCGCCAGCTGAATCCTGAGATACCGCCCGTCGTCGAAGCGCTCGTCATGCGGGCGATGAGCAAGGATCCGGATCAGCGTCCGACCTCGGCAGAGCTCATGCAGGAAATCGGCCAGGCCGAGCAACTGATCGGCAGCGCGGGTGGCAGCCGGATGGCTGCGGCTCCCGATCCGTTTGCCACGCAGGTCATGCCGCGCGTCAGTGATGTCGGGGCGCCGGCGGCTGCGTCTGCCCGTGAGGCAGAGCCGGATGAGCCGGAGAATAAGTCCGTGTTCAAATCCAAGAAATTCGTCATCGGCCTGATCATCGTACTGATCGCAGGCTTCTTCGTCGGCGGCTTCATGGGCTATGGCAAGTTCTGGAGCGGAGCCGAAGTCGTAGTGCCTGATGTCACGGGCAAGCAGATGGCCCTGGCCAAGCAGATCCTCGAGGATAACAAGCTGCGTGTGAATGTGGCGGAGACGTATGATGCCAGCGTGCCGGCCGGAGTCGTCGTGTCGCAGGACCCGGAGGCCGGCTCGAAAGTCAAAGAGGAACGCACCGTCACCATCTATGTCAGCAAGGGCGGCGAGGAGATCACGATGCCGGACCTCAAGGGGCTGTCGAAAGCTGACGCCCTCGACAAGCTCAAGAAGATGGGGCTCGAAGCCACTGTCTATGAGAAGGAATCCGATAAGGAAGCTGGTACCGTCATCGAGCAGGATCCGCGGGCTGGCTCGAAGGTCAGCAAGGGGACCAGCGTCGAGCTCATCGTCAGCAAGGGCAAGAAGAGCAAGAAGGCCACCGTGCCCGGCGTCGTGGGGCTGAACCTGAGCGATGCCAAGGCAACGCTGGCGTCGCAGGGCTTCAAGGTCAATGTCCAGCATAAAGCCGATGCCCAGGCGAAAGACACGGTCATCAGCCAGTCGCCGTCAGCCGGTGATGAGCTGGCCAATGGCGGCAGCGTCACGCTCATCGTCTCTACGGGGACCGGCAAGAGCGAGAACAAGTCCGATAACAGCAAATCAAGCCCTGACAACCAGACAGCTGTTCCCACTAAGGGGAATGGCAACAAGGGCCAGTGAGGCTGCCCATGGATAAGAAGCTGCAGGGCCGCGTCATCAAGGCATATAATTCATTCTTCTACGTCAGGACAGACGCTGACAGCGAGCTGCTCGTATGCAAGCTTCGCGGACGCATGAAGCGCTCGCGGCGCAGTGCTGCCGTCCTGCCCGGCGATATGGTCGAGGTTGGTCTGCTGCCCGATGGCACCGGCGTCATCGAGCGCACCCTGCCGCGAGAAAGCGTGCTCGAGCGGCCAGCTGTGGCCAATGTCTCGCAGCTCGTGCTGACATTCGCTGCCCGGCAGCCGGATATCAGCGATCTGTTGCTGAACAGGTTCCTCGTCCTCGCGGAGTGGTCGCATATCGGGCGTATCCTGATATGCGTGAACAAGATCGATCTGGCGCCGGAGGCCGAGGAACTGCTGCAGGAATATGCAGCGCTGGGCTACCGGGTGATTTATGTGTCAGCTGCACAGGGCACCGGCCTTTCTGAGCTGCGCGCAGCCCTCGGGGGCCGCATCACCGTGTTCGCCGGTCCGTCCGGCGTCGGCAAGTCCTCACTCATGAACGCCCTGTTCGGCACGCAGCAGCAGACGGGCCGGGTCAGCGAGAAAATCAAGCGGGGCCGGCACACGACGCGCGTCGCGGAGTTGATCCCATATACATCGCCAGCAGGTACGCCGGGCTATGTCGTCGATACCCCGGGATTCTCCGCGCTGGAGCTCGATGATATAGAGCTCACGGGACTGGCGGACTGCTTTCCCGAGTTCCGGCCCTACAGCGGGCAGTGTCATTTCAGCCCCTGCAGTCATATCCACGAACCGGAATGCGCGGTAAAGGCGGCAGTGACCGCAGGAAAAATTTCGGCTAGACGTTATGAAATATATTCTGTGTTGTATAATGAGATAAAGGAAGCGCAGGTCAAGCTGCGGAAAAAGGAGTATAAGAGATAATGGCAGAAACGATAGAGCACGACCACACGGCAGATCGCCCGATCATCATCGCCCCGTCCATCCTGTCGGCTGATTTCGCCCATCTGGCCGATGAGGTCGACAAGGTGCTGGCGGCCGGCGCGGAATATGTCCATATCGATGTCATGGATGGCAGCTTCGTGCCGAATATCACGCTCGGCTCGCCAGTGGTGAAATCGCTGCGGAAGGCCGTCAGCAAGGGAACGTTCGACGTACATCTGATGGTCGATCACCCTGAGAACCAGATCGAGGCATTCGCTGAGGCGGGCGCTGATATCATAACGTTCCATGCGGAGGCGGCGCGTCATCATCACCGCATCATCCAGCAGATAAAGGCCGCTGGCTGCAAGGCCGGCATCGCTCTGAACCCCGGCACATCGCTCGCCATGATCGAGGAACTCATCGAGGACGTCGATATGGTGCTGGTCATGACAGTCAATCCGGGCTTCGGCGGTCAGAAGTTCATCGAGTCACAGCTCACGAAGATCCATATGCTGTATCATACGATAGAGGATCTGGGCATCGATGTCGATATTGAAGTCGATGGCGGCATCAATCCGCAGACGAGCGAGTATGTGCGTCATGCAGGCGCGAATGTCCTCGTGGCCGGTTCCGCGATATATGGCGCTCCTGATGTGGCAGAAGCCATACGTCAGATACGGGGCTGCTGAGAAAACGGAAATAACGAAAAGGAGCAGATTCGGGATGGAAAAGGAAAAAGCCGTAATATTGCTTTCAGGCGGACTTGATAGCTGTACCTGCATGGCAGTGGCAGCGGATCAAGGATATGAGCTGTATCCGATATCGTTCAACTATCATCAGCGTCACAGCATCGAGCTCGAGGGCGCGAAGCAGATCGCTGCCTACTACCATGTGCCGCGTCATCTCATCATCGAGACGAATATGGATGCCATCGGTGGCTCGGCGCTGACGGACAGCCAGATCGGCGTGCCGGATGGCGATGTGGAGCGGGGCGAGGATAACGTGCCGCCGACCTATGTTCCGGCCCGCAACATGATATTCCTGTCCTACGCCATGGCTTATGCCGAGGTGGTGGGCGCGTCCCATGTCTATATCGGCGTGAATTCCGTCGATTATTCCGGCTATCCAGACTGCCGGCCGGAATTCATCCGCCGCTTCCAGGAGATGGCGGACTATGGTACGACGGCGACGGCGGTCAAAGGCCGCAAGATAAAGATCGAGACACCGCTGCAGGAACTCTCGAAGGCCGGCATCGTGAAGCTTGGCGTGAAGCTCAAGGCACCGCTGCAGTTCACTCATAGCTGCTACAAGGGCGGCGAGAAGGCTTGCGGCGTCTGCGACAGCTGCCAGTTGCGCCTCCATGGCTTTGCAGAGGCCGGAGTAGAGGACCCCATAGAATACGAGACAAGGGAGCTGCGTTGATGCAGGATGTTCAGAACCGTGCGGATGCACGCGGTATAGCCATACAGCATGTCGGGATAAAGGATGTCTACCTGCCGTTCCAGATCAAGACGAAGGCGGGCGGCTTCCAGCCCGTGCTGGCACGCATATGCTTTACGGTCGATCTGCCGCAGGAGTACAAGGGCACGCATATGAGCCGTTTCCAGGAGATACTGGTCCCGTGGAGCCAGAAGCCGCTGGCGGAGCACGAGCTCGATGAGATGCTCACCGAGGCCCTCGATGTCCTGCAGGCCCAGGCCGCCGAAGTGAAGCTCGAGTTCAAATACTTCGTGACGAGGCAGGCTCCGGTCAGCGGGCGTGAGTCATTGCTGGATGTCGACTGCTCATTTACGGGGCGCAAGCGTCGTGGCGAGCCGCTGGTGTTCATACTCGGCGTTGCCGTACCATTCACGTCGCTCTGCCCGTGCTCGAAGGAGATATCGGCCTATGGAGCGCATAACCAGCGCTCGATATCGCGAGCCAGGCTTCGCTATAAGCCCGGCTTCGAGTGCATATACATCGAGGATCTGGCCAGTCTGCTGGCGGAGCAGGGATCCGCTCAGGTCTATCCGCTGCTGAAGCGGGAGGATGAGAAGCATGTCACGGAACAGGCTTATGAGAATCCCAAATTCGTCGAGGATATCCTGCGAGATTCGGTGCTGGCCCTGCGGGGGTTGAAGGGGCTGGCCTGGTTCTCGCTCGAGTGTGAGAATTACGAATCCATACATAACCACAATGCTTTTGCCAGTCACGAGGAAACGCTGGCCTGAACCGGCCGGCGGGCAGATATCGTGACTGGAGGTCGGCAGGAGCAATAGGAATGAGGAAGCGTGGGTTGTCCGCCTTGGGCTGACGACGGAGTTAGGAGTGGGCATGAATAAATTTTATCGGCGGCTGCTGTTTCTGATCCTGCTGGTACTGGTAATATCCGGAATCGTCATATATTCGACAATCGACATCCATACCATCCAGAACCTGAATCGTTTCAAGGGCTGGTCCGTGGCCATGGCCATCGGGGCGGTATCGCTGGGGCTGTTCTTTGACGGGCTGCGGCTCATGCATCTCGTGCACATCTCGCATGAGAAAATCACGCTTTACCAGGCTGTGCAGGTCATATTCGGCAACTATTTCCTGGCATTACTGACGCCGGGCGCCACCGGCGGTGCCGTAGCCCAGCTCATGTTCCTGCGCCACGCCGGCGTGGCTACTGGCAAAGCTGCCGTGCTGGTCATCGTGCGTACCCTGCTTTCCATATTGTTCCTGGTCCTGTGCATGCCGTTCATATTCATACACGATCAGGGCATACTGCCGGGCGTATCAAACGATACGCTGATGGTCATCACGCTCGTCGCGTTCGTCGTCATCATCGCCATCGTCGTGGGGGCACGGCGCGGGTATCTCGATTACCTGGTCATAAGGCTGACGAAGAAGATGAACAATGAGCGGCGGCGCAAGGTGTTCGCTTTCTACCGTGATACGAAATCAGCCATCGACCTGCTGTCGAATTCCCCGAAGAGCATGCTGCTCGTATTCGTCGAATCGGGGCTGAACCTGCTCTGCATATATGCCATCGTTCCCTGCCTGTTGCTAGGGCTCGGTGTCTATGACGCCGATTGGTACACTGTCATGGGGCGCATGATATTCCTGAACATGCTGCTGTATTTCACGCCGACTCCGGGCGGCTCTGGTGTGGCTGAGGGCGGCTTCGTGCTGCTGTTCAGCGACACGGTCCCGGCGGGAACCGTCGGCATCGTGGCGGTCAGCTGGCGCCTCATCGCCGAGTACATTCCTTTCCTGGTCGGTTTTTACTATACCATCACGGTATTCGGTCGCGATTTCGTGAACCGGCAGCTCAATAAGTAATCGGACGGGCTGGCAGGAGGTGTTGCTTCATGGATCAGATACAGAAGAAACTGCGCGGCGGCTATACGACGGGTGCCTGTGCGGCGGCCGGAGCCAAGGCTGCATTGCTGTATGAATCAGGGGCCGACTGGCACCAGGTCGTAGTGACGGCTCTCGATGGCACGCCACTCGATATTCCTGTCAAGTCCATGAAGGAGACACCGGACGGCATACAGGCCGAGGTCATCAAGCAGTCCGGCGACGATCCCGATATCACGAACGGCGTCTCGGTATATACGACGGTGCGCCATCTCTCGGCTGCAGAGGCCGGGGAAATGGCAGGCGAGCTCGAGGACGGTATCTGCTTCCGCGCTGGCGAGGGCATCGGGCATGTCACGAAGCCGGGGCTGCAGCTGCCTGTCGGCAGTCCGGCCATCAATCCCGGCCCGCGCCAGCTCATCAGGCAATCGGTACTGGAGGTAGCGGGCAGCCTCGGAGCGCCGTTGGTGATAACGATATCCATACCGGCCGGACGCGAGTTGGCGCGGCGCACGCTGAATCCGATCCTCGGCATCGAAGGCGGCATCTCCGTCATCGGCAGCACGGGCGTATTGCGCCCGATGTCCGAAGAAGGTTTCAAGAATTCCCTGGTCCCTCAAATCTCAGTCGCTCAGGCGGCTGGATTTCGGGACCTTGTTTTTGTACCTGGCAAGATCGGCGAACGCATAGGCACGGAATGGGGCCTGCCGTCTGGGGCCTTCGTGCAGACGAGCAATTTCATCGGGTTCATGCTCGAGGCGGCAGCCGACCGGCAGGTTCGGAGCGTGCTGCTGTTCGGCCACATCGGCAAGCTGGCCAAGGTCGCAGGAGGATCGTTCTACACGCATAACCGCATAGCGGACGGACGTCTCGAGACACTGGCGGCTCATGCTGCTGTACATGGATTGCCACCCGTGAAGGTAAAAGCCGTGCTGGCGTCGAAAACTACAGAAGAGGCGTTGCTCATCATCGCCAAAGCGGGGCTGAGCCGCATCGTATGCGATGAGCTCTGCACCTGTGCCAGCCAGCGCTCCGAGCGCTTCCTGTTTGGCAAGATGACGGTCGGCACGGCCATGGTCGATTATGCAGGCCACTTGCTCGGCATCGATGATCAGGCCCGGGCAATCGGCCAGCGATTCGGATGGAGGGTACCGGATGAACAGTGAAATACATCGGATCATCATAGCCGGCATCGGACCGGGCGCGCGCGAGTATATCCTGCCGGCGGCACAGGCCGCAATCGACAGGGCCGCCGTACTGGTCGGCGGCCGGCGAGCGCTTGCCGAGTACGCGCAGCCGGCCGGCTCTGGCCAGCTCACGCAGGTCATCGACCGCGATATCGATGGCGTATTGGCGTTCATCGATCGGCAGCTGGCGGCTCACGATGTGACCGTCATGGTATCCGGCGATCCGGGCTACTATTCGTTGCTCGATGCCTTGCGGCGCCGTTTCCCGGCGAATCTGCTGCGTGTCATCCCTGGAATCAGTTCCTTTCAGCTGGCGTTCGCGCGTCTCGCGCTGCCCTGGCACGATGCGAGGCTGCTGTCCTTCCATGGTCGCTATCCGCGGGAGGAGGATCTGCAGTACGCTCCGGGAGCGATGCTCGGCATGCTGAATGATACGACCTATGATTCCGCTCGTGTCGCGCAGGTTCTGCTGGAACATGGCTGGCCCGGTGACAGCAGGTTCTTTATCTGCAGCCGCCTTTCCTATCCCGATGAGGAGATCATTACGGCTGCGCTGCAGCAGGCGGCATCCGGCGAAATACCGGGACGAGGCAATTGCGTGCTGATAGTCGCAGCTTCGCAGCCGGAGTGATGCGTATGGTAAAAGAGGGGGAATACGATGTATTGTCTGGGAATCGAGGATGAGGATTTCATCCGGGGCAAAGTGCCGATGACGAAACAGGAAATACGCATCGTCACGATTGCCAAGGCGCATATCGCACCGGATGCAATCGTTTACGATATCGGCGCCGGTACAGGATCCATCTCCATAGAGGCAGCGCGCCAGGCATATCGCGGCTGCGTCTATGCCCTGGAGAAGAATCCGGATGGCATACGCCTGATCCGGGCCAATGCGGCGAATTTCGCTGTCCCCAACATTTCAATCATGGAGACCGAGGCGCCGCAGGGGCTCCAGGACCTGCCAAAGGCGGATGCGGTCATCATCGGCGGCAGTGGCGGACACCTGTGCGAGATCATGGACTGTCTTGAGGAAAAGACGAGTGTAGGAGCCAGGGTCGTCATCAACTGCGTTTCGTTGCAAACGCTGCATACGGCTATGGAGTATCTGCGTGAGCACAAGCAGCAATATCGCTATGAAGCCGTGGAGCTGCAAGCCACCCGTATCGTGCAGGTTAAGCAGTACGACATGATGAAAGCGACGAATCCGATATTCATCGTGACGTATTGGCGGGCGGATGAAGGCTCATCGCCGCTGATGGATGCCGATCTGGCTGCACAGCATACGCAGCCTTATGATATGCTGGGGGAGGATGATTGATATGGTACATATCGTAGGTGCAGGCCCGGGCGACCCCGAGCTCATGACGGTGAAGGGACATAAATATCTGGAACAGGCTGATGTCGTCATTTATGCCGGCTCGCTCGTGAATCCGAAGCTGCTCGATTGCTGCCGGCCGGGAACGGAGATCTATAATTCCGCCCATATGACGCTGCCGGAGGTCATCGATGTGATCGTGCAGGCCGAGCAGGCGGGCAAGATGACCGTGCGCCTGCATACCGGCGACCCCGCGATATACGGTGCCATCCAGGAGCAGATGGATGCGCTGCGTGCGAAGGGCATCGAGTACGATGTCGTCCCGGGCGTCAGCTCGTGTCTGGCGGCGGCCGCGGCCCTGAAGCAGGAATACACCCTGCCCAACGTGTCCCAGACCGTCATCATCACCCGCAACGCCGGCCGCACGCCGGTACCGGAGCGTGAGAGCCTGAGCCAGCTGGCCACGCACCAGGCGACCATGTGCATATTCCTGTCCATCACGATGCTGACCGATGTCGTAGAGGAGCTCATGGCCGGCGGCTATAAGTCGGAAACGCCGATCGCCATCGTACAGCGGGCCTCGTGGCCGGATCAGAAAATCGTGCGGGGCACGCTCAGCACGATCGTCGAGATCGCGAAGAAAGAAAACATCGACCGCACGGCCATGATCGTGGTGGGTCATTGCCTGGCCTCCGACTATGAGCTGTCGCGGCTGTATGCGCCGGAATTCTCCCATATGTACAGAAAAGGCGATGAGCCGGCTCCGGCTGATTCGCCGTCCTCGGTTCTGCCCAAGGCTCAGGCGGTCGTCGAGGCTCCTGAGGGCAAGAAATGAGGATCGCCTGTCTAGCACTCACGGATCAGGCGGCGGCACTGGCCATCACCATATGTCCCTGTCTGGACGGTACGGTCGATATCTATCTGCCCGAACGGCTGCGCGGGCGACCGGAATTCCAGGCAGGAGCGGCTTTCGGTCAGCGCTATTTTGCCAAATTCAGTCAGGTCGTGCCGGAGATATTCGATTGCTATGATGCCCTCGTGTTCATCATGGCTACCGGCATCGTCGTCCGCACGCTGGCACCGCTGCTCGTGCGCCCGGAGGCCAGCAAGCTGACCGACCCGGCAGTGCTCGTCCTTGACGAGCGCGGGCGGCACGTCATAAGCCTGCTGTCAGGCCATGTGGGAGGGGCCAACCAGCTGACCTATGATCTGGCCACAGCCATAGAGGCGGATCCCGTCATCACAACGGCTACGGATACGGAGAAAAAGCTGGCCCCCGACATGCTGGCCAACATGCTCAGCATGCGCCCGCTGCCGCATGACAATATCGTGACCGTCAATACGGCGGTACTGCAGGGGGCCAGGGTCGACTATTACATCGATCTGCGCATGGCTCATGCGGCGTATTTCTATCGCTGCCTGAGATCGCTGGGGCAGAAGGTTCACAAGTGGAATCCCCAGCTCGCGCTGGAAGAGGCGTCCGATAGCGGCGTGGCCGTGTTCCTGGTGGCGAATCCGGAGGATGCTCCGGACTCGGTGAGCACGAACCGCCGCCAGCTCGTCCTGGTGCCGCGCCGCCTGATCGCCGGGGTAGGCTGCCGCCGGGGGACGACGGAGGTTTTTATCCGGCAGGCACTCTCCTGGGCCTGCCAACGAATCAACGTGGACATATCATTCATCAACCAGCTGGCGACGACCCAGGTGAAGGCGAATGAGCTGGGACTCATCGAGGTATCTGAGCATCTCGATATCGACATCGAGTATTTCGATAACGAGGAACTCGAGGCGGCCATCGAGCGCTACGGCCTGCAGGAGTCTGAATTCGTCAGGAAGACCATCGGCGTAGGCAATGTGTGCGAGGCAGCAGCTCTGGCCGCTACAGGAGAAAAGGGCGGCCGGTTCGCTTTGACCAAGACGAAGTTCGAAAAAGTGACTGTGGCCTTGCTGTGGGAAAAATGAATAAGCTTGTTTTATGGTATACAGCAAAGTGGCTGTGAATAGGATGCTCCGGCATTTATTCACGGCCATTTTGACTATATGTAGATACAAAACGGACATTCAGTCGGTTTTCAAACTACGTTCGTTGTTGTATAATTAAAGAGATTCGTATACTCATAAAGCATGCACTGATGGCATATCAGCATTTATACCATATCGCTATCAGCGAGAGCCTTGGACCGCTGCTTCGGCAGCGTGCCTGTGCAGGAGGAAAATGGAGGTCGCTATGGGGAAGATAACCGTTATAGGAATAGGACCGGGCAGCCAGCTCGATATGACGCCGCGGGCCCGCGAAGCCATCGAGTCGGCAGAGACCGTGGTCGGATATAAGACGTATATAAAGCTCGTCGAGCCGCTGTTGGATACCAGCCGGCAGCACATCATCGGCAATGGCATGATGCAGGAGATCGACCGCTGCCAGCTGGCCATCGATGAGGCGGTCCATACCGATACCGTCGTCATCTCGAGCGGCGACGCCGGTGTATATGGCATGGCAGGACTCGTGCTCGAGCTGCTGCTGGCCCGCCCCGCCGCTGAGCGTCCCGCATGGGGCGGCGTCATCGCCGGGATATCGGCTGTCAATGCGGCGGCTGCCGTCCTCGGCGCGCCGCTCATGCATGATTTCGCCGTCATCAGCCTGTCGAATCTGCTCACGCCCTGGGAGCTCATCGAGAAGCGCGTGCAGATGGCTGCGGAGGGAGATTTCGTCACGGCCCTCTACAATCCGAGAAGCAAGAAGCGCGTCGAGAACATCGAGATCGTGCGCCGCATCATGCTCGAGCATCGCGATCCCCATACTCCGGTGGGCATCGTCACGGCAGCCAGCCGCGAGGGAGAGCAGAAAGTCATATCCGACCTCGAGCATTTCACTCAGGAGGAGATCGGGATGTTCTCCATCGTCATCATCGGCAACTCGCAGACCTATGTGAAGGACGGCTACATGATAACGCCGCGCGGCTATCAGAACAAGCAGGAGATGCCGGAGGCAAGCCGATGATATTCACAGCAGCCGGCACACAGGACGGACGCGGGCTGGTCAGGGCGCTGCTGGACGCCGGCTATGAGGTGGCGGCATCAGTCGTCAGCAGCTACGGGCGGAAGATCCTGCAGGGCATGACGGACAGCAGCAGCCTGCGGATCATCGATGAGGCCATGGATGAGGCAGCGCTGGAGCAATACCTGCGGCAGCACGATGTAACTGCCTTTGTCGATGCCACGCATCCCTATGCGGTCAATATCACCCGCAATGCCATGACGGCCTGCCACGCGGCGCATGTCCCCTATATCCGCTACGAACGCGACCTGAGCCAGCTGACCTATGACCGCATACGCATCGTGCACAGCTATGAGGAAGCCGCCCGCGCTGCGGTGGAGGTGGGGCAGAATATATTCGTCACGACCGGCAGCCGCAATCTGGTCCATCTTGTGCAGGTATTGCGGACACTGTCACCGACCGCTCGCGTCATTGCCCGGGTGCTGCCGACGGTGGAGGCCATGCAGATCTGTGAGGAGGCCGGGCTGCTGCCCGCGCAGATTGCGGCGATGCAGGGGCCGTTCTCGCTCGAGATGAACCGGGAGATGTACCGTCACTATGCGGCCGACGTCATCATAACGAAGAACAGCGGCACGATCGGCGGCACCGATACGAAGCTGGCCGCAGCCGAGTCGCTGGGACTGCCAGTCGTGCTCATCGACCGGCCGCACCTTGATTATGATCATGTGGCCCACACGGCGCAGGAAGTAATCGATTTCGTGCGCGATGTCCGGCAGTAGCAGGAGGATGATTGTATTATGATTGATTATCTGAAGAAACCGATGGCCATAGAGAACCGCAGCATGGAGATCATCGCTCCGTATCTGGACGGGCTGCATCTCGATGAGGCAGCGACGAAAGTCTACTCGCGCATGATCCATGCCGCTGGCGATGTCGGCTATGCCGATATCATCCGCGTCTCGCCCGACGCCATCAAGCAGGGCATGGCGGCGCTGCGTCAGGGCTGCGACATATATACCGATGTCGAGATGGTGCGCACGGGCATCAACAAGCGCAAGCTGAAGGAATTCGGCGGCGAGGTGCACTGCCTCATCGCGGATCCGGACGTAGCCGCCCGGGCCAAGGCCGAGCAGACGACGCGCAGCATCATCGCCATGCGCGAGTTCGGCGAGCGTCTGGACGGCAGCATCGTAGCCATCGGCAATGCTCCGACGGCGCTGTTCGAGGTCCTGCGCCAGGTGCGCGACGAGGGCCGTCGCCCGGCCTGCATCATCGGCATCCCGGTCGGCTTCGTGGGCGCAGCCGATTCGAAGCAGGCGCTGGCCGATAACGGTCTCGTGCCCTATATCACGGTACTGGGAACGAAGGGCGGCAGCCCCATCGCGGTGGCGGCTGTCAATGCCCTGATGTATCTCATCGACAACACGCGGGACTACTGATATGGCAGAAATCATACTGGTGACGGGTGGCGCCCGCTCTGGCAAATCCGCTTTTGCCGAAAAACTGGCGGCGCAGGGGAGCAGGGTGGCCTATATCGCTACGGCGCAGGTGCTCGATGACGAGATGCGCTATCGCGTGCGGCTGCACCGCGAGCGCCGCCCGCAGTCCTGGCAGACGTACGAGGCGCCGACAGGAGCTGATCAGGTACTGGATACGCTGGCCGGACGCTGCGATACCGTGCTGTTCGACTGTCTGACGGTCTATCTCAGCAATATCTTGTGCGCGATGACCGAGGACGAGCAGCATGACGAAGCCCTGGCCTATGCGCGGGTGGAGCAGGCCACCGCTGACCTGCTCCGGGCTGCTGGCGGCCTGCCGCGGGGAACGCGGGTCATATTCGTCACGAACGAGGTCGGGGACGGCATCGTCCCGCTGAATCATCTCGCCCGCCTCTACCGCGATCTCAGCGGCCTGATGAACCAGCGGATCGCGGCGGTGGCGGACAAGGTGTATCTCGTATGCTGCGGCATTCCCGTGGATATCAAGCGCTTGAAGGAGGAATTCTGATGTCACAACATATCATGCTTATGGGAACGAGCTCTCATGTAGGCAAGAGCATCATCACGACGGCTCTGGCCCGGATATTCTTTCGCGAGGGACGCAGCGTAGCGCCCTTCAAGGCTCAGAATATGGCGCTGAATTCCTATGTGACGCTCGACGGCCGCGAGATGGGGCGGGCCCAGGTCGCTCAGGCGGAAGCTGCCGGTCTGGCACCAGATGTAGATATGAACCCCGTGCTGCTGAAGCCGACCGGCGAGGCCGAGTCCCAGGTCATCATCAACGGACGCCCCATAGGCAACATGAGTGCGCGCGAATACCATAAGGGCTATTCGCTGCATGCGTTCGAGGCGGTCAAGGAAGCGCTGGCCCGTCTCGAGGAAAAATACGACACGCTGGTCATCGAGGGCGCCGGCAGTCCGGCCGAGATCAATCTGAAGGCGGACGACATCGTCAACATGCGCGTCGCCAAATACCTGCATGCACCGGTGCTGCTCATTGCCGATATCGACCGGGGAGGATCCCTGGCATCGCTCGTCGGCACGCTCGAGTTGCTCGACGAGGATGAGCGTGCGCTCGTCAAGGGACTCGTGATCAACAAATTCCGCGGCGATGTGAGCCTGTTCCAGCCGGCCATAGATTTCCTGGAGCAGAAAACCGGCAAGCCGGTCATCGGCGTCGTGCCGTATGTCACGCAGCTCGGCATCGATGAGGAGGACTCGGTATCCCTCGAGGATAAGGGGACCGGGGCCGGTGCCGCCGCGGCTGACAAGATCAATATAGCCGTCATCGAGACGCCGAAGATATCGAACTTCACCGATTTCGACAGTCTGGCCGCAGAGCCGGATGTAGCACTGTACTATGTGCGCGAGGTCAGCGAGCTGGGCCAGCCGGACCTCATCATGCTGCCGGGCTCGAAGAATACGGTAGAGGATCTGCTCTTCCTGCGGAACAACGGCTTCGAAGCCGCTTTGAAGGAGATGCATAGCCAGGGCGTCCCGGTCATCGGTATATGCGGCGGGTATCAGATGCTGGGCGAATACATCTATGACAGCGAGCACAGCGAGTCGAGCTATGGCGATATCGAAGGACTCGGCCTGCTGCCGATGAAGACCGAGTTCGGCTCGGCCACGGACAAGCTGACGACGCAGGTGAAGGCGGACAGTCCGGGGTTCACATTCCTCGGACAGGAGATTGCTGGTACCGACATGAGCGGCTATGAGATCCACATGGGGCGGGCGTATTTCCCGGAGGGGGCAGTACATCCCTTCCATATAAAGGAGCGCTCGGCGCAGCCGGTGGACAAGTGGGACGGCCTCGTCAATGAAGATGGCAGCATCATGGGCAGCTATATCCATGGCATATTCGATAACGACAGCTACCGCCGCCAGATACTGAATGCCCTGCGGGCGCGCAAGGGACTCCCGCCGCTGGCACCGCAGCGCAATGCCCGGGCGGAGAAGGAGAAGGCGTATGAGCGCCTGGCCGATATCGTCCGCCGCACTCTGGACATCGACAAAGTCGAGCGCATCATGCAGGAGATGGAAGCGGAGGCCCGCGCATGAACATAGCGGTCATAGCGTTCCTGATCGACGCGATCATCGGCGATCCGCTCGGGAAATACCATCCGGTAGCCCTCATCGGGCGCATGATCGCCGGCTGGGAGCGGCTGCTCTACCGGGCAGCTGACAGCGATACGCAGAAGCTGGCCAAGGGACTCATCATGGTCATCCTGACGCTGGGCATCAGTTTCGGCCTGGCCGAACTCATCATGTGGGGATCGTATTACCTGCCCGGGCAGGGCGAATGGCGCACGGATATCATCGGCGGCCTGCTGCTGTCATTCACGATATCGCCCAAGAGCCTGGCCAGGGCCGGACGCGGCATCTATGCGCTGCTGCTGCAGGATAAGATGGATGAAGCCCGCCATGCGGTCGGCATGATCGTCGGGCGCGATACGGAGAAGCTGGACGCCAGCGAGGTGTCGCGGGCGACGATCGAGACGATTGCCGAGAATACCGTCGACGGCATCCTGTCGCCGCTGTTCTTCTTCGTCATCGGCGGCGTACCGCTGGCGGTCCTCTACCGGGCCGCCAATACGCTCGACTCCATGGTCGGGTATAAGAACGACAAGTATCTCTATTTCGGACGGGCGGCGGCCCGGCTGGACGATGTGCTGAACTATATCCCGGCGCGCATCACCGGCGTGCTGTTCATACTGTCGGCCTGGCTGCTCGGCTTCGACTACAAGCATGCCCGGGATATCATGCGCCGCGACGCGGCCAGACATCCCAGCCCGAATGGCGGCTATGCCGAGGCCACGGTGGCCGGGGCCCTGCACATACGCCTGGGCGGCTACAACTCCTATTTCGGTCGTATGACATTCCGGGCCTATATGGGCGATGCGATTGAGAAAATAGCCCCGCATCACATCATGGAGTGCATACGCATGATGTACACGGCTACCGTTCTTTTTCTGATCATCACGTATGCGATGTTCGGCTTATGATCTGTTTATCATCACGAGGAGAGTATACGATATGAGGTCTTTCATCATCGCCCTGCAGTTTCTGACGCGCCTGCGTCTGCGCAATATAACGGATGCTTCAGCGGCAGAGTTCGGAGCATCGACGCGCTGGTTCTCGCTGGTGGGCGTGGTGCTGGGACTGTTCTATGGCGTCATTTCCGTATTGCTGACGCTGCGCTGGTGGACGAGCGGCTCCCTGCACGAGCTCATGCCGGAAGTCAGCACGGTCATCCTGCTGCTGCTGCCGGTATTGTTTACGGGCGGGCTGCTCTACGACGGGTTCATGGATACGGTTGATGGCGTATTCTCGGGGCGCGAGCGCGAGCGGCGGCTCGAAATCATGAAGGACAGCCGCGTAGGCTCGTTCGGCGTCATCGCGTTCGTGAGCCTCATGCTGCTCGATTATGCCCTGTTGCATGATATCCGCATGGTCTTGCTGCCGCTGGCCGTGTACTGCATGCCGATCATCGGCCGGGCCGGCATGACGCTCGTCATCGCGCTTTTCCCGTATGCCCGTCCGCAGGGCATGGGCAAAGCCTTTGCCGAGGCTGCGGATGGCAGGACGCTGATCGTGAGCTTGTTGATCGCGGCGCTGTTCACCGGCCTGACCGGTCCTGTGGGGCTCATCGCCCTGCTGGCCGGCTGTGCCGTCAGCTTCCTGCTGGGCGCCTGGCTCACACACAGCCTGGGCGGCGTGACGGGGGATGTTTATGGCGCGGTCGAGACGCTCACGGAGACGAGTGTGCTGATCGTATGGCTGCTGGCCGGCAGTCTGCCGCTGGGACTGCAGTCGCTGCATATATTCTGGAGCTGAGCTATTTCGTAGATGATGGGTGGAGGGTTTTCTCATGTATATAAAGGTCCGCGTGCCAGGGTCGGCTGGTGAAATCGCCCAGGGCTGGCGCTACGTCTGGCAGACGATGCAGCCGTATCTGGTGACATGCCCGATCGCCCGTTATACTACGGTCGAAATCTATGATGATATCATCGGTCTGAATGGCGTCGGGCGCAAGGCCGGCATCGCCATGGCCTGCATGCTGACGCGGTTCGGCCAGCGGACGCTGCCGGGCGGCTGCGGCATCCGGCTGCGCAGCGAGCTGCCGCGCAGCAAGGGCATGGCCTCATCGAGTGCAGATATCGCTGCCGTGGCGGCGGCCGTGTCGCTGGCCTGCGGCAAGGAACCTGACGTAGAGGAAATCATGCACATAGCGACGGCCATCGAGCCTACGGATGGCGTGTTCTGGCCGGGCATCGTCGAGCTGAACTATCGCACCGGCGAGATATTCGACCAGTTCCGCGGCCTGCCACCGGTGCCGCTGACCGTACTCGATTTCGGCGGCAGCGTCGATACAGTGCGGTTCCATATCGAGAATGACGATGATGAGACGTATCCGTCGCCGGATGAGATGCGGTCCAGTCTGGAGTACATAGAGAATTTCATGCATTCGGCCGTGCTGGATGAGAGCGTGGCCGGGGCGCAGCTCTCGCGCTATCTGAAGCTGATGGATTCGCCCGCCCGTCCGCGCAATATGACATTGCCCCGTCCCCTCATGCGCAAGCTGCGGGACATGGGCTGCATGGACGCTGCCGGTGCTCCGCATCCGGGCGTCGATTACCGGGCCGTAGCGGTAGCTCTCGCGGCTACCGTGGACGGCCTGCTGCATCAGCCCCGCCATCTCATCGATGATTTCCCGGCATTCCTTGATACCGTGATCGATATCGGGGCGCTGGGCCTGACGATCGCCCACAGCGGGACGGTCGTGGGACTGATCTGGCCGATGGAAAGCACGTCCGGCCAGCGGTCTGCCGGCGTGCAGCGCCTGCTGACCGCCTATCCGCAGCTCAGCCTGCTGACGGATACCCATATCGTGTCGGGCGGCATCGAGATACTGGCCAATGAGAGGAGTTATCTGGCATGATTGTACACGTTCCACGCCTCATGCTGGCCGCGCCCCGGTCGGGCTCGGGCAAGACGACGATAGCGACGGGCATCATGGCCGCACTGCGCCAGCGGGGCCTCGTCGTCCAGCCCGGCAAAGTCGGCCCGGACTACATCGATACCGGCTACCATGAGCTGGCCAGCGGCCGCCGGCGTCAGAATCTGGATACCTGGCTGACTGAGCCCGCCGAGCTGCCACATCAGCTGATGCGCATGGCGGAGGGAGCCGATATCACAATCATCGAGGGCGTCATGGGCCTGTACGATGGCGGCCGGGGCGGCATCAGCTCCAGCGCCGAGATCGCGCGCCTGTTGCAGATACCGGTCGTGCTGGTCATCGACGTGAAATCCATGGGGGCCTCTGCAGCGGCCATAGCCTGCGGCTTCCGGGATTTCGATACCCGGGTGCCGTTCGCCGGCGTCATATTGAACCGTCTGGGCTCGGCCACGCATGAAGCTATGATAAGGGAAGCCATGCAGGAGCATGGCATCAGGGTGTTCGGTGCGGTGCACCGCGACGACAGCCTCGTGATGCCCGAGCGGCATCTGGGACTCGTGCCGGTCGAGGAGTCCGAGCAGCACGATATCGTGGAGCGCCTCGGACGCAGCATCGCGGCCCAGACCGATATCGACGGACTGCTGGAGATGGCGCAGTCAGCTCCGCCGTTTTCGTCGGCGGATGAGGCTGCAGCGGCTCCGGCCGCGCCCTGGCGGCTCGGCGTCGCCCGTGACAAGGCCTTTTCGTTCTATTACTCCGACAGCCTGGCCGAGCTGGAGCGTCAGGGGGCGGAGCTCGTATATTTCAGCCCGCTGGCCGACCATCAGCTGCCACCAGTGGATGGCCTGCTGTTCGGCGGCGGCTATCCGGAGATGTTCGCGGCCGACTTGGCTGCGAATGATAGCCTGCGTCGGGAGCTGCGGGCAGCCGCGGCGCAGGGGATGCCGATTTATGCGGAATGCGGTGGCTACATGTACCTCATGGAGCGCATGCGGGACCTCGAGGGGCATGAATATCCCATGGCGGGCGTGCTGCGGGGCACGACGGCCATGACGCACAAGCTGCAGATGGTCGGGTACGTCGAGGCCGAGCTGCAGCAGGAGACCGTGCTGGGGCCGGCCGGACTGAAGCTGCACGGACACGAGTTCCATTTCTCCGTGGAGGAGACCGATGTCCCGCAGCGGCCGCTGATGCTGACGAAGCTGCGCAATGGCCAGACATATCCGGCCGGGCAGATGAATCCGGGCGGCAATGTCCTGGGCAGCTATCTGCATCTGGATTTCGCCGGCTCGAGGGCAGCGGCGGAGCATTTTGCGGCTGCCTGCCGGAGCTACAGGAGGGAGAATGCCGATGGATGAGATGCCACGTTTCGCGCATGGTGGTGATGTATATCGTGAGCTGCCGGACGGAGTGACGGAATGGCTGGATTTTTCCGCGAATATCAATCCGCGGGGAATCCTGCCCGAGGTACGGCGGGCCATAACCGATAATATCGACGGACTCATACATTATCCCGATACCGAGGCGGCCCGCCTGCGTCAGGCCATAAGCAGCTGCTACGCGGTGCCTTATGACAGCGTGCTGCCCTGCAATGGCGGGGCCGAACTGCTCTATCTGTTCGCGCATGTCGTCCGGCCGCGGCGTGTCCTGCTGCCGGTGCCGTCGTTCAATGACTACGAGCGGGCTGCGCTGGCTGCCGGAGCCGAGGTGATATACGAGCCGCTGCAGGAAAGCGAGGCATTCCGGCCCGATGTGGAGCGGCTCCGGGACGCCATGACCACGGCGGACTGCCTCATGCTGGGCAATCCGAACAATCCTACAGGCGTGCTCATGACCCGTGAGCAGCTGCTGCCGCTGATCGACCGGGCCGAGGAGACGGGGACGTGGCTGATCATGGATGAGTCGTTCCTGGATTTCCGGCCCGACAGCGAGCGCTATACGGTGGCCGGGCTCGTGGCGGACCATCCGCATCTGCTCGTCCTGCATTCGCTGACGAAATTCTTTGCCCTGCCGGGGCTGCGGCTCGGCTTCGGCATAGCGGCTCCGGAGCTCATGGAGCGTCTCCTGGCCGGCAAGGATGTATGGAATGTGAACTTGCTGGCTCAGGCGGCGGGAACCGCCGCTCTGGAGCTGATGACGGCCAAGCCGGGGCTGATCCGGGAGATGCAGGACGGCGTGCGGCGTGAGGCACTGCTGCTGGCTATGAGTATCAGCGAGCTGCCGGGCATGCGGGTTTATGAGCCGAGCGTGAATTTCGTATTCCTGAATATGAATGCCGATGTCACAGTGCCGCATCGCCATAGCGGTGCCCTGACGGCCGCTCTGCGGCAGAAAGGCATACTCGTGCGCGACTGCGCGAACTATCCGGGACTCGATGGCGAGAGCTACATCCGCCTGGCCGTCACGGACAGCCGCAAGCGCATGAAGCTCATATTCGCATTGGAAGATACACTCAGGGAGATGGAGATGCTTTGATAAAGATCGTTTTGGTACGTCATGGACAGACCGAGTGGAACAGTACGGGGCGCTATCAGGGGCAGTCGGATGTGCCGCTGTCCGCAGCCGGGCTGGAGCAGGCGGACAAGCTGGCAGCCGGGTTCCCGCTGGACCATATCGATATCATATATTCGAGCGATCTGAGCCGGGCGCGTACCACAGCGGAAAAGGTCGCAGCCCGGTTCGGGCTCGAGGTCCATACCGATGTTGCTTTCCGGGAGCTGAGCTTCGGCGACTGGGAGGGACTCACCTACGATGAGATCGTCCGAGGCTGGCCCGATGCCATGGCGAATTTCGTGCGTCATCCGGACCGGATGGACATCCCACACGGGGAGACATTCGCGGCCGTGCAGCAGCGGGCGATGAAGCGTTTGAACGAGCTCGTGACAGCCGCTGGCATGCAGGGGAAGACGATCGCTGTATTCGCGCACGGGGCTGTCATCCGGACGATGCTGGCAGCCATGCTGCACATACCGTTGCAATACGTATGGAGCATCCGCCAGTTCAATACGGCGGTGAACATCCTGACGTATGAGGATGATTTCTATACCATAGAGCTCATGAACAGCACGGCTCATCTGCACGAATCGCTGCCGCTGGGAGACTGGAAAAAATAAAATAAAAAAATCTGAAAAAAGTGTTGACAAGATGATGCTTATGCTGTATAGTATTACATGTTGACGGCACGGAACGCCGGAAGCAAAAAAGAAAACTGGGGGCATAGCTCAGCTGGGAGAGCGCATGCATGGCATGCATGAGGTCAGGAGTTCGATCCTCCTTGTCTCCACCATTGTAAACAAAGGACTAGAAAGAGTCGTGAGATTCTTCCTGGTCCTATTTTGTATGTTGATATGCCTGTTTCCTATGGCGCGGGAAATTCCTTGACGCGGATTTTGCGAATTGCTATATTTATATCAGAGAGGGTGGGCAGGCGTGATGACCTTGCCCCAGCACTCCTCGAGGTCGTCCAGGCGCCAGCGGGCGTTGGCCGGGCTCGTCGAGGGCATCTGGTGGAAGGCGACCGCCTGGCTGTCGAGCAGCGCGCGGTTGTATTTCCGGAAGCAGGCGAAAGACTTGCCGCCGTTGAAACATATGGTATGGATGGCGGGATAGCGGGCCAGCAGGGCCGTGAAGTCATTGCCCCGCTCGTGCTTGATCGCCGAGTCCAGACTGCCGTGGCGCTCGCAGGCAGCGATGCTGTCCCAGAGCGCGATATGGTTCTCGAGCAACATGTTCAGACGCTCCTGATAGTCCGTGGGTACCTGGGCCGTCTTACCGCGCAGCAGTGCCGTCATGAGCGGCCAGAAACGGTTCTGCGGATGGGCGTAGTACTGGTTCTGTCCGAGCGAGGCGACGCTGGGCATGGAGCCCAGGATCAGCGTATGGCAGTCCTTGTCTATGCTGGGGGCGAAGCCGGTGCAGAAATCTTCGTTCGCGCTAGTGCTTGTTTCCGACATGTTATGACCTCACTTTGTAAATGAATATATGTACCTATTTTATGGTACATCACGAATCATAATGTTGCAAGTTTCTGCGTAGATTTTCGCGTGGTGTAAACCGGTTGAGAAAATTATCCGGGCTCATTGACAGCCACTTTTATTTGGTGTAAACTCTATAACAATATACATAGAAGCTGTGGTATATGGCTATGTATGATGGATTGGATCTACTACGAAAGAAGGGGTTAAGTTGGCATTCTTTTTCAAGGAACCATCGCACACTTTTGGAGAGTATCTGCTCGTACCGGGTTACTCATCGGACAAATGCATTCCTAATAACGTGTCGTTGGCCACGCCGCTGGTAAAGTTCAAAAAGGGTGAAAAGCCGGCCATAACGCTGAATATTCCTCTGGTTTCAGCAATCATGCAGTCGGTCTCCAATGACAAGCTGGCCATCGCTCTGGCCAAAGAAGGCGGTATTTCCTTCATCTATGGCTCGCAGTCCGTCGAGGAAGAGGCAGCCATGGTCGCTCGTGTAAAGCATTACAAGTCTGGCTTCGTCAGCAGTGATTCCAATATAAAGCCCACCACGACGCTCGGAGAGATCCTGAACCTCCTGCAGCGCACCAGCCACTCCACGATGGCTGTTACCGAGGACGGTACGCCGAACGGCAAGCTGCTCGGTATCGTAACGAGCCGTGACTATCGCATATCGCGCATGAGCCTCGATACGCAGGCCAGCGAGTTCATGACGCCGTTCGACAAGCTCGTCTATGCTGACGCTGAGACGACGACGCTGTCGCAGGCCAACGACCTGATCTGGGAGAACAAGCTGAACATGCTGCCGCTCGTAGACAAGAATCAGCGTCTGCGCTACATGGTATTCCGCAAGGACTACACGGACAACAAGGAGAACGCGCTCGAGCTGACCGATGAGAACAAGTGCTACCTCGTCGGTGCCGGCATCAATACGCGTGACTATGCCGAGCGTGTGCCGGCCCTGCTGAAGGCTGGCGCTGATGTGCTCTGCATCGATTCCTCGGAGGGCTTCTCCGAGTGGCAGCGCATCACGCTGAAATACATCCATGAGCATTTCGGTCCGGATGTAAAAGTCGGTGCCGGCAACGTCGTCGATGGCGAGGGCTTCCGCTTCCTGGCTGAGGCCGGGGCTGACTTCGTCAAAGTCGGTATCGGCGGTGGCTCCATCTGCATCACGCGTGAGACGAAGGGCATCGGCCGCGGCCAGGCGACGGCGCTCATCGATGTCTGCCGCGCCCGCGATGAGTACTACAAAGAGACCGGCATCTATGTCCCGGTCTGCTCGGATGGCGGTATCGTGCACGACTACCACATGACGCTGGCATTGGCTATGGGCGCCGACTTCATCATGCTGGGCCGCTATTTCGCCCGCTTCGATGAGAGCCCGACGGACAAGGTCAAGGTCAATGGCACGTACTACAAAGAGTACTGGGGCGAAGGCTCGAACCGCGCGCGCAACTGGCAGCGCTACGACCTCGGCGGCGACCGCAAGCTGTCGTTCGAGGAGGGCGTTGATTCGTTCGTTCCCTATGCCGGCCCGCTGAAGGACAACGTCCGCATCTCGCTCGCGAAGATGCGCTCCACCATGTGCAACTGCGGCGCGATCACGCTGCCGGAGTTCCGCGACAAGGCGAAGCTCACCCTCGTCTCGGCCACCTCGATCGTCGAGGGCGGTTCGCACGACGTCATCCTAAAAGACCAGTTCGGCCGCAACTAACCTGAAGCTCGAGGCGCCCCAACAAGCCTTCCTCTCTGAGGAAGGTGGCTCCCGGCGTAGCCGGGAGACGGATGAAGTGGCGAGCTCATAAAAACACTCGAGCCATAACGCTGAATCGGCCCCCAACAAGCATCCCCCAAAGGGGGAGGAGGACCGCGCTAGCGGTGGTGGGGGTGGCGAGCTTCTAAAAACACTCGAGCCGTAACGCCAAATCGGCCCACCAACAAGCCTTCCCCTCAGGGGAAGGGGGACCGCGTAGCGGTGGATGAGGTGTTGCTGAACAAAGCCTCTATCCCTAGAGCTAAAAATTCTACGTAGCGAGCGTCTCTTGCTACAATCAAAAGAGCTGTGGACAACCATCGTCCACAGCTCTTTTCCTATGCGCGAGCAATAAAAAAAGACTCATCCCCGAGTCTTAGAACAGGATACCACTGATGAATCCACCCATAGCCTGACGGATCTTCTTCAGCAGACGTTTCTTCGTGCGGCTCAGCGAAGCAGCCGACACCTGCAGACGAGCGCAGACATCATCCTGCGTCATATCGCAGAGATAGATCAGCT